>NZ_JBCLNI010000024.1:0-51537 GCF_039062885.1 Blautia sp. 2227st1_G12_2227SCRN_220401
CCTTACCTGCTGCAAAAGACAGCTTGGATTTTGCATTTTTAAACTCCTCTGACTGAAGAAGATCCCTCAGCATGACCGGGCTGTTCTCCTTGTTCGGAACCTCAATCCCCACGGCTGCCTTTCCCGGTATCGGTGCTTCGATGCGGATATCCGGTGTAGCAAGATTCAGCTTGATATCATCGGAAAGACCAACGATCTTGCTGACCTTCACACCCATTTCCGGCTGCAGCTCATAGCGGGTAACGGTAGGTCCGCAGCTCACATTGGTAACGGTTACATTGACGCCGAAATTATGCAGGGTTTCCTGAAGCTTCTGTGCTGTTTTGCGCAGATGTGCATCGGAATCTCCCTGAGATCTGCCATCTCCGCGCTTCAGAAGCTTCAGCGGCGGATACTGATATGGTTTCTTCTCCGGAGCTTCTCCCTGGCTGATCTCATGCTGGATATTTCTGATCCCATGCTCGATCTCTGTCTGAGATGACTTCGGGTTTCTGGAGGGCTGATGGGATGCCTTCTGTTCAGCTCCCGGCTGAGGATCCTCCTTTATCTCAGCGGGAACGGCTGCCTTTCCTGTTTCCCGGGAAGCTTTTGCTGCTGTCTCAGTTTTTGACGGCAGGACCTGCTGCATCTCGGGAATATCCACATCCTCATAACCGGAATAGGCATCTTCCTCTTCGGCTACCTGCATTTCTCTTTCGAAATCCGGCTCCTCCGACTCTTCCCGGGCCGGCTGGGACTGTGAACGGTGGATCTGGAATTCCAGCGGCTGAGCATGCTCCTCCGGTTTCTCATCAAGCCCTGGATCCTCTTCTGTCAGATCTGTATCTGCCGGAAGTACAGCCTTTTGTTCATCAAGGAAAGAAGGAAGATTAAATTCTCCTTCCCGGTTCGCCTTCACCGCAGCCTGTCTTTCTTTCTGCGATCTTCTTGTTTTTTTCTTTTGTTTTTTTGAGATATTTTCCGGATCTTTCTCTGTAAGGGCAAGTTCTTCTTCCTCCAGCTCTTCTTCCAGCCGGCGGATCTTCTCCGCTCTTTTTTCCGCACGGATCTTTCTGCGAAGCTCCTTCTGCTTTTCTCTGTCCGGCTGTCCCTCAAGATAAGCTTCTCTGCCCTCTCTTGCTGCATCTGTAAAAAAGTCCAGGATCTTATTCATAAATCCGAAGAAGGATCTCTGTGTTATGATGATCAGAGACACCAGAAGCACCAGAACGATGATCACAGTTCCGCCCACAACGCCAAAAGCGGATGCTGTGGAAATACATACTGCACCACCGAATACTCCACCGCCGGTACGGTATTCCGAACTCAGTGAATAATAATCCGAAAACGTGGTGCTTGGCGTATAGCCCTCTGTGATCAGCTGAAGAAAGCCGCAGAGGAACACAAAAAATACCACGCCCGCCAGTACCTTTTTGTAGGCAAGGCGGTTGGTATTGTTCACGATCAGGAACGTAACTCCGGCAAAAAGCAGGATCGGGAAAATATATGCACAAAGTCCCATGATGCCAAAGCATACGGCACTGATGGCATTTCCTACGATCCCTCCCATACCAAATGCACTGATCATCAGGATCAGGCAGGCCGCAAACATCACAAGGATCAGGATCTCTGTCTGAAAGCGGTTACCGACAGGCTGCTGCTTCGCCGCAGGTTTTCTTTTTCTTTTTTTTGTCGTTTTTGAAGCTGCCATTGTCAGACTCCTCCCAGTTGATATCAAATATAATTCGCTGCCAGAATAAGGATTCCGGCTGCAAAAGAATAAAATGCAAAATAACGCAGTCTGACCTGATTCGAAAGCTTAAGCATAAAACGGATCACCAGATAGCCTGTGATCCCGGCCACGATCATTCCAAGAACATAAGTAAATCCCTGGCCAACAGTCATATGAACAGAAGTAAACTCTCCCATCTCCACAAAAAAAGCTCCCAACACAGCCGGAATGCTCATCAGCAGCGAATATTTCACTGCAAACTTTCTTCCGAGGCCGCAGAAAAGTCCTGCGCTCATGGTAAGTCCAAGCCTGGAAAGTCCCGGAAACACAGAAAGGCCCTGGCAGATACCCATCCACATAGCATCTCCGAAGCTGGTTTCTTTTGTTCCCTTGCTGCCATTGACATTACTGTAGTCCACAACAAGGAGGATCACACCTGTAAGAAGGATTCCGATCCCGGAAAACATGTGTGAGGATGCGCTTCGCACAACAAGTCGTTTGCACTGATATCCGATCAGGACTGTAGGAATGGTGGATACCATGATCAGGGCAGTAAGCTTCCGGTAAGTTCCGCTTATGATCTTTGCGTAGGTAAGCTCTTTCCCAGTCCTACGGTTATAGAGAAAAATATTGGCATTTCCGATCAGATCCAGTATCATTCCGATCAGCTCGATCCCGATTTTCTTGATGTCCTTCAGAAAAACAAGGATCAGAGCTATCATAGTTCCCAGATGGAGCATCACTTCAAAAAGCACACCGGAGCCTCTGGTACCGCCCAAAAGATCCTGCACTCCACAGAGATGTCCGAAGCTGCTCACCGGCAGAAATTCGGTGATTCCCTGAATGATTCCCAATATAATCGCATGTATCACTGACATAATGATATTTCCTTTTCTTAAATTTTTTCCAACACATTATAGCATAACTGAGTAAAACTTACAATCTTCACTTGGCAAAAGTTTCAAACAAATGTTCTTTTTTTGATCTGCAAGAAAAAAAATCCTCCGGCTGCATCAGAAAACACAGTCGGAGGATCTGTTTATAAACAGACTTTCTGCTTATTTATTTTTCAGATATTCGTCGATACCTTTTGCACCAGCTTTACCTGCACCCATGGCAAGGATTACGGTAGCTGCACCTGTAACGGCATCACCACCGGCATATACGCCGTCCTTGGATGTCTTACCGGTTTCTTCCTCGGCAACGATACATCTTCTCTTGTTGATGTCAAGGCCCTTGGTTGTGGAAGAGATCAGCGGGTTCGGTGAAGTACCAAGAGACATGATGACAGTATCTACATCCATATCATACTCGGAACCAGGAATCTCTACCGGACGTCTTCTTCCGGATGCATCCGGCTCACCAAGCTCCATCTTGACAACCTTCATACCGTTTACGTGGCCGTTCTCATCAACGAGGATCTCCTTCGGATTTGTAAGAAGATCAAAGATGATGCCCTCTTCCTTAGCGTGATGAACTTCCTCTGCTCGTGCAGGAAGCTCTGCCTCACTTCTTCTGTATACGATATGTACCTCAGCACCAAGTCTCAGCGCTGTTCTTGCAGCATCCATGGCAACGTTACCGCCGCCGACAACTGCAACCTTTTTGCCTGCTGCGATCGGTGTATCATAGGAATCATCGAATGCTTTCATGAGGTTGCTTCTTGTCAGGTACTCGTTTGCAGAGAATACACCGCTTGCATTCTCACCCGGGATACCCATGAACATCGGAAGTCCTGCACCGGAACCGATGAATACAGCCTCAAATCCCTCATCCTCGATCAGCTGATCGATAGTAGTGGATTTACCGATGACAACGTTTGTCTCGAATTTAACGCCAAGCTCTTTGACCTTCTCGATCTCTTTCTTAACAACCTTCTGCTTCGGAAGACGGAACTCCGGAATACCGTAAACAAGAACACCGCCAAGCTCATGAAGAGCCTCGAATACAGTTACATCGTATCCTGCCTTTGCAAGGTCACCTGCACAGGTAAGTCCGGATGGACCGGAACCGATCACTGCAACCTTATGTCCGTTCTTAACCTCTGCTCCTGCAGGTTTGATATCATGCTCCAGAGCATAGTCTGCAACGAATCTCTCCAGCTTACCGATAGAAACAGCCTCGCCCTTCTTACCGCGGATACACTGTCCCTCACACTGGGATTCCTGCGGACATACACGACCACAGATAGCCGGAAGTGCGGAAGATAAACCGATCACCTTGTAAGCCTCTTCCATGTTGCCCTCTTTGATGTGCTCGATAAATCCCGGAATATTGATGGATACCGGACATCCCTCTACACATTTCGGTTTCTTACAGCCAAGGCATCTCTGTGCCTCTTCCATTGCTTCTTCCTGATTATATCCAAGACATACTTCCTCGAAGTTTGTCGCACGTACCTTCGGATCCTGCTCTCTTACAGGAACTTTTTTTAACATTTTTGCATCTGCCATTAGTTGTCACCTCCGCAATGTCCGCATCCACCGTGGTGGGTATCGCCTTCCTGAAGCTTCAGTAATGCACGGCCCTCCTGGGTCTTATACATCTGGCTTCTCTTCATAGCCTGATCGAAATCAACGAGATGTCCGTCGAACTCCGGTCCGTCTACGCAGGCAAATTTGATCTCATCACCGACCTGGAGACGACAAGCGCCGCACATACCGGTTCCGTCAACCATGATCGGGTTCATGCTGACAATTGTGTGGATACCAAGCTTCTTGGTAAGAAGACAGACAAATTTCATCATGATCATCGGTCCGATCGCTACACAGACGTCATAATGCTTGCCCTCGTTTGTCACAAGATCCTCAAGAGTCTTTGTTACCATACCGGAACGGCCATAGGAACCGTCATCTGTTGTAACATAAAGATTGGAAACAGCGCCAAGCTCTTTCTCAAGGATAACCATATCCTTAGTCTTGGAACCAAGGATAACATCCGCTGTGATGCCGTGCTCATGGAGCCATTTAACCTGCGGATAAACAGGTGCGGTACCGACACCACCGGCTACGAATACCATTTTTTTCTTCTTAAGTTCTTCGATATCCTCATGAACGAACTCAGACGGACATCCCAGAGGTCCTACGAAATCACGGAATGAATCTCCCGCCTTCAGTGCGGACATCTTAATGGTAGATGCTCCGATCTCCTGGAATACGATGGTAACTGTACCGGCCTCGCGATCGTAATCGCAGATGGTAAGCGGGATCCTTTCTCCCTTTTCGTCAAGTTTCACAATGATAAATTGTCCTGGCAGACAGTGGCTTGCCACACGTGGTGCATGCACAACCATAAGATGGATCTTAGCTGCCAGCGTTTCAGCTTTTAAAACCTTATACATGGTCTTCCTCCTCGCGCAAATTATAAACCTTTATTAATAATACGCTAAAAATCAGCATATGACAAGAGTAGATTTACAATTTCTGTCAAATTTCTTTACCACAGCACAGCGCAACCATGTTAGTCTTATGCAACTAGTATCATCAAAAGCCACATACAAAACTGGTTATTTCTGTGTTTTTTTCCTTTCGATAAGGGTATACAATCGGTCCAGTGCCTCCCGGATCCCTCCTACTTCATCGATGAGTCCTTCCTTTACCGCTTCCTCACCCTCCAGCATAGTCCCCACATCTTTTACAAGCTGGGAGGTATCCAGCATCAGCTCCTCCATCCGTTCTGCCGTGATATGTGAATGTCCGGATACAAAGGCAATGATCCGGTCCTGGATCTTTTCCATATTGCGGTAGGACTGCGCCACGCCGATGAACATTCCGTTCTGACGAACCGGATGGACCACCATGGTAGCACTTGGCACGATAAAGGAATAATCTGCTGATACCGCCATGGGTACACCTATGGAATGTCCCCCGCCCAGCACCAGGGAAACCGTAGGGATACTCAGAGACGCGATCATCTCCGCAATGGCAAGCCCTGCCTCCACATCTCCTCCTACCGTATTTAAAAGGATCAGAAGCCCCTCGATCTCCTCATCGTCCTCAATGAGAGCCAGCTTTGGCAGTACATGCTCATACTTGGTTGTTTTGCTGTGAGACGGCGCGGATTCATGACCTTCGATTTCCCCGATCACCGTCAGAAGCTCCACTTTATGCTTCCGGGAATTTCCATCGAGCACTGCCTGCCCGGTTTCCCGAATCTGTTCGTTCTGGCTCGCTTCCCGGTCCAGTTCCTTCTGTTTTCTCTCTTCGCTCTGTTTTTCCATAAAAAAATACCTCCGGAATCTGAAATTCTGGAGGTATTATATGCAAAATATTACTTTCTATTCAGAGATCATTCGTCCCAGTTTGTCCATACGTCAGTAACGTCGTCGTCATCATCAAGAAGATCCAGTGTTCTGTGAAGATCTTTGATAGCCTGATCATCCGTCAGCTCCACATAGGTCTGCGGGATCATGGCGATCTGTGCTTCTACAAGCGGGATTCCGGCTTTCTCAAGAGCCTCACGTACAGCACTGAAATCGTCCGGTGCTGTGATGATCTCAAAGCTGTCCTCTTCCTCGTTGAAGTCCTCAGCACCTGCATCCAGAGCTGTCATCATCAGCTCGTCCGCATCCATCTCGCCGCACTCATCCTCAAGCTCTTCCTTATCGATGATGATCTGGCCCTTCTGGTCGAACATAAAGGATACGCATCCCTGTGTTCCGATGCTTCCGTTACCCTTGGTAAACGCGTTACGTACATTACCTGCAGTACGGTTCTTGTTATCTGTAAGAGTCTCTACGATAATAGCAACACCGTTCGGACCATATCCCTCATATACAGCCTTCTCGTAGCTGTCTGCAGAATCCGCACCTGCTGCCTTCTTGATTCCACGATCGATCGTATCGTTCGGCATGTTGTTTGCTTTTGCTTTTGCGATGACATCACGAAGCTTGCTGTTGTTTGCAGGATCCGGGCCGCCGGCCTTTACTGCCATAACGATCTCACGGCCGATGACTGTGAAGATCTTACCCTTCTTGGCATCATTTTTCTCTTTCTTATGTTTGATGTTGGCAAATTTTGAATGTCCTGACATGGTATCTTCCTCTCCTTGTTACCGTATATTTTCTTTCGTGCCCTACTCATTTTGGGTACCGTTTTACATAATTGCAACTCGGTTTAATATAGCACTTATGAAAGATTTCGTCAAGAATCAGAAAACAAACCGGTCAAAATTCCTCATGTTCCCCTAAAAAGTCAGTTCCAGACTGATCTCAAGCGCATGATTCACCTTATCAAGCATAGCACTGTCCAGATGACACACCTTATCCTTCAGACGCCGCTTGTCGATGGTGCGGAGCTGTTCCAGAAGGATCACGGAATCCTTTTCGATCCCGTAGGCGGATGCATCGATCTCAATATGTGTCGGCAGCTTTGCCTTATTCATTTTTGATGTAATTGCCGCACAGATCACTGTGGGACTGTGACGGTTGCCCACATCGTTCTGGATGATCAGCACCGGACGGATGCCGCCCTGTTCACTGCCCACTACAGGTCTTAAGTCCGCGTAAAAAATATCCCCTCTTTTTATAACCACACAATTCACACTCCGATTCTGGTCCGGCTTATTTGCAAGCCGTATTCCTTTTTACAGATAAGTATTTCCACAATTTCTTTGTGTATACCATGCGTGGTACTTTTTTACCGGCCTTATGTCTGACCCGGCGTTTTCCGGATCCGGGTATTTACGGATCTACTGGAAAAAGCTCTCCTCTTCTCCGCATTCCTTACCGTCTTTGATATAAACCCGCGGAACACGTTTACTGATCCCACAGACAAATTCATAGGAAAATCTTCCGGAAAGATCTCCCAGTGTCTCCACACTGATAAATTCCTCTCCATCTCTTCCCATCAGGGTGACCTCGTCCCCGGCCTTCACCTCCGGGATATCTGTGACATCAACCATAAACTGATCCATGCAGACACGTCCGAGGATCGGAGCTTTTTTGCCCCGGATCAGGACCCAGCCCTTATTGGAAAGCTGTCTCGGATAGCCATCTGCATAACCTACGGGGATCGTTGCCATTCTGGTAAAGCGTTCTGTAACAAACGTTCCTCCATAGCTTACCGCTGTTCCACGTTCCACATTTTTCACATAGGATACATGACTTTTCAGCTCCATTGCAGGTGTCAGCTTCACAATATCACGTTCTACCTCCTCTGACGGATAAATACCGTAAATGGTGATACCGGCACGAACGACATTGAGATTTGCTTCCGGAACACGGATGATACCTGCACTGTTGGAGCAGTGACGTACCGGAATATGAACACCTCTTTTTTCCAGAAGCTCTGCAAAACGGAGATAACGGTCCAGCTGCACCAATGCAGGAGAACGGTCGGTCTCATCCGCCCTGGCAAAATGGGTAAACATTCCCTCGATCACCAGATTCGGGATTTTTGAGATTTTTTCGATCTTTATCGCATTTTCCGGAATATCCGCATATCCGATCCTTGTCATTCCCGTATCCAGAGCCAGATGAATATGTACATTTTTTCCAATGCGTGCACCTGCTTTTGCATATTCTGCCGCTGTATTAAGATCCGATATGGTGATTCGGATATCATTGGCTGCAAGCTCCTCATAATATTCCTCAAATACAAGGCCAAGGATCAGGACAGGCTTGGTGATCCCTGCATGCCGAAGCTCCAGTGCCTCCTCTGCAGTAGCTGTTGCAAATCCCCAGATATAGTCATAGTCCTGGATCAGACGGGCAATAGCTCTGGCACCATGGCCATAACCGTCTGCCTTGATCACAGCGATAATCTTTGTCCCTTCTTTGACATTTTTATGCATTTCCTCAAAATTGTGGGCAATGGCATCCAGTGATACCAGTGCTTTTACTCTCTCGTATTTTTTCATAATCCCGACTCCTCTTCACCTATAGCTAATGCCTTGGGCAGATATTCTATGATATCTCCTGCCAGCATACTGCGCTTTCCTTTTTCAGCGGCTGCAAGATCACCGCAAAGTCCGTGAAGATAAACACCTAACGCGGCCTTTAAAACCATGGGAGGCTGTTCCTCCGTTTTCAGATACATACATAACACTGCTGCCAGGATCCCGGAAAGCACATCTCCGCTTCCTGCAGTTGCCATTCCGGAATTACCGGAAAGATTCAGATACATCTGGCCTTTTTCATCTGCGATCACCGTACATGCATCCTTCAATACGCACACAGAGCCTGTTTCCGCAGCACATTTCAGTGCAGTATCTGCGATCTCATGCTGGATCTCCTGGATCGTTCTGCCACTGAGCCGGCTCATTTCTCCGATATGCGGTGTCAGGACTACATGCTCTCCCAGATACTGATACCACTGTGGATGTGCAGCCAGAAGGTTCAGGCCGTCCGCATCCAGGATCAGCGGCTTTTTCTCCCGGGCAGCCGCCGTGAGAAACCACTGTTCTCTCTCACGGCTGGCCACTGATGTTCCAAGTCCCGGTCCGATCACGATCACATCACACCAGGATAGAAGCTGTTCATTGGATTCCTGATCAAAGCGGCTGCAGACCATAGCCTCCGGAAGGAGTATCTGCAGTGGGATCCTGTTGGCTTCCACAGTCTGGATCTTTACCATTCCCGCACCGGCACGAAGTGCTGCACTGGCGCTTAAATAAGCGGCTCCACACATTCCCTCACTTCCGGTCACAAAGAGCACTTTTCCGAAGGTACCCTTGTTTCCGCCGGGATCACGTTCCGGAAACAGCTTCAGATCTTTATTTTCCAGACAGGCGGCAGATGCAGTCACAGCTTCCTGCTCATAGATCCCGATATCGGCGGTAACGATCCTTCCTGCATACAGTCTTCCCGGATAAAAGCAAAGACCTCTTTTCCGGTAGGCAAATGTGACAGTCAGATCGGCGCTGAAGGCAATTCCCATTTCCAGGCCAGTATCTCCGTTCACTCCTGACGGGATGTCAACTGCGATCTTTTTGGCCCTCGCACTGTTCATCTCATGGATGATATCAGCATAATGCCCCTCGATCGGACGCGTCAGGCCTACCCCAAACACGGCATCTACTATAGTAGTATATTCACTCCACTGCGGGTTATTCACCTCCGGGACACGATAACCGGAAGCGATCTTATACTGAAGAGCTGTCTCTCTGGTCATTTTATCTTTGTTTCCGACCATATAAAACTCTACCCGGATTCCCTTCAGATGGAACAATCTGGCAACAGCGATACCGTCACCGCCATTATTTCCGCTTCCGCAGACTACCAGGATCCTTTCGTCCTTCTGGAGATACTTTTCTGTTTCCTCTACCACCTTCAGTGCCGCCCGCTCCATCAGAACCTCGGAGGGAACTCCGATCTCACGGATCGTTGTGGAGTCCAGATCCTTCATTTCTTTGCAGGTAACAAGCTTCTTCATTCTGTCTTCTGCCTCCCCTCTGTCATAGAGAAAGCTGCCGTTTCCGGCAGCTTAACAATTCTTACTTATCCACATGTTCCTGCCTGTATTTGCTGAGATTATAAGACAGTGTCATCAGACTCTCGGAAAGATGAACGTTCTCTACGATCACATCATCCGGTGTCTCAAGATCGAGATGTGCAAAATTCCAGATTGCCTTGATCCCGTTCTCCACCAGGATATCTGCCATTTCCTTGGCTTTATTCTTGGGAAGTGTCAGGATCGCGATCTCCACGTTATTCTCTCTCAGGAAAAACGGAAGCTCACTGAGCATCTGGATCTCAAGTCCACGGACTGCGATGCCCTCAAGCACAGGATTTACGTCAAAGATACCAACCAGCCTGAAGCCACGCTTCTCAAAATCCACATAATTGGCAAGTGCCTGTCCCAGATTACCAGCACCCAGAATGATCATCGGATGAACGGTATCCAGTCCCAGGATCTTACCAATCTCTGTATAAAGATAATGTACATTATAGCCATACCCCTGCTGCCCAAAACCGCCGAAATTATTAAGATCCTGACGGATCTGAGAAGCTGTGGTATGCATCTTCTTACTTAACTCATTGGAAGAAATACGTTCTACATTGTCTTCCATCAGCTCTCCTAAGTAGCGGTAATAGCGTGGCAGACGCTTAATCACCGCTTTCGAGATTTGTTTTGTCTCCACGATAGTTTTCCTCCTTACCTTACACTAGGTTAATTATAACGAATTGACATTTTCCTGTCAATTAAAGTTGTCTATTCTGTACAAATTTCTTTTTATTTTTTCTAATAATTGATTTTTTCTTTGAAATCCCGGCAGTTTCCGTTATAATAGGTGGAGGATTTTTCCCTGTTCAGACATAAACAGGGGTGATTCTTTATACAGGAGGACAGTTTTTATGATTTTATCATGTCAGAATATATGCAAGGCCTTTGGCGAAAAAGTAATTTTAAATGATGCATCCTTTCACATTGAAGACCGTGAAAAGGCTGCTCTGATCGGATGCAACGGTGCAGGAAAGACCACACTGCTGCGTATCATCATGCAGGAGCTTTCTGCTGATTCCGGTACCGTGGTGCTTGCCCGGGATAAAAATATCGGCTATCTTGCCCAGTACCAGGATATCCACGGACATCATACCATCTACGAGGAGCTTCTTACCACCAAGCAGCACATCATCGATATGGAACGCCGTATCCGCAACATGGAACAGGAAATGAACACGGTGACCGGTGATGAGCTGAACCGTCTGATGGAAACCTATACCCGCCTGACCCATCAGTTTGAGCTGGAGAACGGATACGCTTACAAAAGTGAGCTGACCGGTGTCTTAAAGGGTCTCGGCTTCACGGAGGAAGATTATGACAAGCAGATCGAAACTCTTTCCGGCGGTCAGAAAACCCGCGTGGCGCTGGGCAAGATGCTTCTTTCCAAGCCGGATATCCTGCTTCTGGATGAGCCAACCAATCACCTGGATATGGAAAGCATCTCCTGGCTGGAAACTTATCTTCTGAATTATCCGGGAGCTGTTTTTATCGTCTCCCATGACCGTTATTTTCTGGATAAGGTGGTCACCAAGGTCATTGAGATCGAAGCCGGACAGACCCGCGTATACAGCGGCAACTACTCTGCCTATGCTCTCAAGAAGGCTCAGCTTCGTGACGCACAGTACAAGGCATACTTAAATCAGCAGCGGGATATCAAGCATCAGGAAGCCGTTATCGCCAAGCTGAAATCCTTTAACCGTGAAAAATCCATCAAGCGTGCGGAAAGCCGTGAAAAAATGCTGGACCGTGTACAGAGGATCGAAAAGCCTCTTGAGCTCCAGGACCGGATGCGTATCTCGCTGGAACCACGGGTGTTAAGCGGAAACGATGTGCTCCACGTGGAAGCGCTTTCCAAGGCCTTTCCGGGACAGACCCTGTTCTCCGATATCTCCTTTGATATCAAACGCGGCGAGCGTGTGGCACTGATCGGAAACAACGGAACCGGAAAGACCACCATGCTGAAGATCATCAACGGTCTTATTGAGGCAGATGCCGGCAAATTTTCCCTTGGTTCCAAGGTGCAGATCGGTTATTACGATCAGGAACATCATGTTCTGCATATGGACAAGACGATTTTCCAAGAGATCTCCGATACTTATCCGACTCTCACAGAGACCGAGATCCGAAATATGCTTGCCGCATTTCTCTTTACCGGAGATGATGTTTTCAAGGAGATCTCCGCACTTTCCGGTGGAGAAAGAGGCCGTGTTTCCCTTGCAAAGCTGATGCTTTCCGAAGCCAACTTCCTGATCCTTGACGAGCCTACCAACCATCTGGATATTGCCTCCAAGGAGATCCTGGAGGAAGCACTGGTCAGCTACACCGGTACAGTCCTTTATGTCTCCCATGACCGTTACTTTATCAATCAGACTGCGACCAGGATCATGGAGCTGACAAACCAGGCAGTGGTAAATTACATCGGTGATTATGATTACTATCTGGAAAAGAAGGAGGAGCTGACCAGTACCTATGCACCGGGAAGCACTTCTCCGGAGGCACCTGCCGAAGAAAAAGCGGTTTCCGAGAACAAGCTTTCCTGGCAGCAGATGAAGGAAGAACAGGCAAAGAAACGAAAACGGGAAGCCGAGCTGAAAAAAGTCGAAGCCCGTATCGAAGAGCTGGAAACAAGAGACAGCGAGATCGACGAAACCATGGTCCTTCCGGATGTCTGCACCAATGTAGCGGAATGTACAAAGCTGAGCCGCGAAAAAGCAGCCATCACTGAAGAACTGGAAGAGCTTTATGAAAAATGGGAAGAGCTGGCCTGACGGTCAGCTCTTTTTTATCCCCTTATGTTTTTACGGAAGCAGCATGCCGAGATGCTGTTCAAAGCATACACCATCGTTACGGTCTGTTCCTTCCTCCACCGCATCCCGGATCGATGCCGAGATAAAGTCCACGGCCAGCTCTGCACAGGTTTTCATGGAATATCTTTTTACCAGCCCTGCACTGAGCACGGATGCAAAAAGATCTCCTGTCCCGGAATAGCTTCCGCCGGATTTCTCTGCAAATACCCAGGAGCTGTTTCCGTTTTCCAGGACAAGATTCCCCATTTTCAGAGGCTGCCCCTCCTCCCTGTGATCCACTCCGGTGATCACAACGGCAGGAAGTGAAAATTTCCGGGCAAGTCCGCACCCGATCTCCCGGATCTCTTCCATCCGCCGGGCCTCTGATACCTTTTGCAGTTTATTCCAGATCTCCTCCATTTTTTCTTTTCCGTAGAGAAGAAGGAGGGCCTCCGTAAGGTTCGGTGTGATCACATAGGAACGACGTGTCAGTTCGCAGAACCGGCTGCGGAGCTCTTCTGTATAGATCGGATAAACCGCGCCGTCATCCCCCATCACCGGATCTGTAAGGATCAGAGTATCCTTCCCTGCAAACGCATCCATAAATTTCAGGATCCTGTCTGCCTGCTTATCGTCAGAAAGAAATCCTGTATAGATCCCATCCGGGAAAAATCCTCTTTTTTTCCACTGCTCCATATATGGTTCCATATGCTCTGTGAAATCCTCACAAAAATAACTTTCATAACCGGTCTGGTTGCTTAAAACAGCGGTGGGAAGTGGACACGCCTGGACTCCCATCACCGAGATCACCGGGATCGCTGCTGTCAGTGAACATTTCCCCAGCCCGGAAAGATCATTGATCACTGCTATTTTTTTCATGGTAATTCTCCAGTCTTGAGTTTTTTTCTGTAATATTATAGAATGAACTGTCAGGTTTACGCAATCATTTTTGGAAGGAAATCATCATACTTATGTTAAATATATCTGCAGAACACAAAAAAGAACACCTTTATCTGGAGGTTTACCACTATTATCGGAAGCTGATCCTGGAAGGCCGTCTCCTTCCCGGAAGCAAAATGCCCTCCCTCCGCAAATGCGCCCAGGAGCTGAAGCTGAGCCGTACCACCATTGAAAATGCCTATCTTCTGCTGGCAGCAGACGGCTATATCATCGCCAGGGCACAAAGCGGCTATTATGTCACCGGCATTGCTTCCAAGCAGCATCTGCTTACCCCCGAAAAACAGGATAAGGACATCACGCCCTGCCTTTATGATTTTGCCTCTTCCGGTGTTGACCGGGAAAGCTTCCGTTTTGATCTGTGGCAGCGTTACATCAAAAGCGCCCTCCGCCAGGGCGACCGTATGCTTTCTTATGGCGAACCCCAGGGCGAAAGCGATTTCCGGGAGGTTCTCGCAGACTATATCCGGGAACGCAGAAATGTGATCTGCTCCCCGGATGACATTGTAGTAGGGGCCGGTCTCCAGCCCCTTCTCCAGATCCTCTGCCCTCTGATCCATGAACGGAAAACCGTTTCGTTCCCCACACCGTCCTTCACCACATGCAGCACCATCTTTCAGGATTACGGCTTTGATGTCCATTACCGGGACAAAAGCTGCGATGTGATCTATGTTTCTCCTGCTCACATGACGAAATGGGGCGAGATCATGCCGGTAAAACGACGCCTGGAGCTGATCCGTCATGCGGAGATCAATGACCATCTGATCATTGAGGATGATTTCGAAAACGAATTTGTTTATTTCCAGAAGCCGACGCCTTCACTTTTCGGTCTTGCAGGTGGTGAAAACGTTGTCTATATCGGTTCCTTTTCCAGGCTGCTGCTGCCCTCCATCCGTGTCAGCTTCATGGTACTGCCGCGCTCTCTCCGGGAAAAATATACAAAAAAAGCAGCCTTTTATAATCAGACTGCTTCCAAGGCAGAACAGATCGCGCTCTGCCAGTTTATCCGCGACGGGCATCTGGCTTCTCAGACAAGAAAGCTCCGCCGCCTTTATTCCCAGAAGCTGAAGGCTCTTTCCCAGGCTGTCCGGGGAACCTTCGGCCAGGACTGCCAGATCCAAACAGGAGCCGCAGGAACCAGCCTTGCCCTTACTCTTCCCTGTTCTCTCACAGGCAGTGAACTGACAGACAGAGCCCGGAACCGTGGTCTGGGACTGGAGGTTCTCAGAGAAAACGGAGCCGAGGTCACCCTGGTCCTCTCCTGCTCCTCCATTCCATCCAAGGATTTTCTGCCTGCCTGTCAGCTTCTGAAGGAGGTTACCGGCTCCTAATCTCTCCGGTTATCGATCATGTAGAGCAGGGCATTTACAATGCACGCAGCGATGTTGCTTCCACCCTTGCGTCCTTTTGCCACAATATAAGGCACATCTGCGTGCATGATCAGCTCCTTGGACTGCACAACATTCACAAAGCCTACCGGCACACCGATGATCAGCTCAGGAGAAAGCTTTCCGTTCTCAATAAGCTCATAAAGACGTACCAGTGCGGTAGGTGCGTTTCCAATGGCAAAGATCAGCTTTTTATCCATCTCTGCTGCCTTGTCCATGCTGGCTGTGGCTCTGGTAGTCCCGTTCTTTTTTGCAAGGGCAGCCACATCCTCATCGGACATGAAGCAGTAAGCCTCACCGCCGTAGCGGGCAAGTGCACGCTTGTTGATCCCGGCCTTTGCCATCTGGGTATCTGTGACGATACAGGCACCGTTGCGGATGGCGTCCATGGCCATCTCCACTGCCCCCTCCGAGAAGCAGAGATTTTTTGCATAATCAAAATCTGCGCTTGTGTGGATGCAGCGTTTTACGATCAGCTCTGTTCCCGGGATCAGGGGAGTATCCCCCAGCTCTTCTGTGATGATCTCAAAGCTTCTTTTTTCGATCTCCATGGGTTTTACATTTTCAAGCTCAACTTTCATTTCTATTCTTCCTCCGTAATCCCGTTTTCCAGTATCTCATAGATTTTTTTCATATCCAGATGCTTCCGCAGCTCTGCAGCCAGGATATCATACTGCTGTTCCTTAAATGCCGCAAAATCCACGCCTGTCATATTTTCCACATCAATCCCTTTTTTCTCGCCGATCACGCGGATGATCGCCTCTGCAGATGCTTCCTTATCGAAAACGCCATGGATATAGGTTCCGCACACATTTCCCGCAAAAGCACCCTCTTCTTTTTTCTTACCGCTGACGCTGTCTGTAATCTTCGTGGCTGTTCCTGCATTGTCCTTCAGGATGCTTTCGCCCATATGAATCTCATAGCCCTCGATCTCCGCACCGGAAAGAGGAGCAAACACACCGGACAGCTGACCGAAATGCCCCTGCACCCTGGTCCTGGTTTTCTTTTCGGCAAATACCGTTTCCATGGGAAGAAGTCCCATTCCTTTCATGGAACCGCCATTTTCAACGCCATGAGGATCGCTTAAGGTTTCACCCAGCATCTGATAGCCGCCGCAGACACCAAAGATCAGCTTGCCTCTGGAGGCTTCCTTAAGAACTGCTGCCTCCATTCCGCTTTCCCGCATCCAGATCAGATCGCCCATGGTATTCTTGGTTCCAGGAAGGATGATCATATCCGGAGAGTGAAGATCTCTCGGGTGTTTTACATAGCGGAGAGAAACTCCGGGAATGCTCTCAAAAGGATTAAAATCCGTAAAGTTGGAGATCCTTGGTGTACGGACCACTGCGATATCAATGACACCGGCTTCCTGCTTCCGGTCAAAACGCTCCGTCAGGCTGTCCTCATCCTCCACCTGGATATCCAGATAAGGCGCCACCCCCACCACCGGGATCCCGCTTCTTTCCTCAAGCATGACAACACCAGGGTCCAGAATAGTCTTATCTCCGCGGAATTTGTTGATGATCAGCCCCTTTACCATAGCCTTCTCATCGTCCTCCAGAAGCTCCACCGTACCGATCAGCTGGGCAAAAACACCTCCACGGTCAATATCTCCCACAAGAAGGACCGGTGCCTTGGCCATCTTTGCCATACCCATATTTACAATATCCTCATCCTTGAGATTGATCTCGGCAGGACTTCCCGCACCTTCGATGACAATGATATCGTTTTCCGCTGCAAGAGCGTTGTACGCCTTCATCACATCCGGGACCAGGGTCTTCTTATATTTGAAATAATCCCTGGCACTCATGGTTCCAAGAACCTCTCCGTTTACGATCACCTGGGAGCCTACATCATTGGTAGGCTTCAGAAGGATGGGATTCATCAGGACAGACGGCCGGATCCCGGCTGCCTCTGCCTGCATGACCTGGGCCCGTCCCATCTCAAGACCATCCTCTGTGATAAAGGAATTCAGTGCCATATTTTGTGATTTAAAAGGAGCCACACGATATCCATCCTGCTTAAAGATTCTGCAAAGTCCCGCAGCCAGCAGGCTTTTTCCGGCATTGGACATGGTTCCCTGTACCATTATTGCTTTTGCCATAATATACCTCCCTCAAGTACTTCGATCAGTTTTACATTTTCTTCATGGCGCTTTACCGCGATCCGGTAATACCCCTTTGTAAGTCCCGGATAATTGCTGCAGTCACGGATCAGGATCCGCTTGCGCAGACAGAAGTCAAAGAGCTCCTCCGGTCCTTTAAAGAAAATATAATTTGCTTCCGACGGAAATACTTTATACCCAATGCGGACCAGCTCATCCTTCAGCCACTGTGCCTCCCGAAAAACAAGCTGTCTTCCCTCCTCTACATATTCCGTCTCTGTAAGTGCCTGGAGCCCGGCTGCCTGGGCCATGGTGGAAACATTCCATGGCTGAACGCAGAGCTCCATCCTTTCCATCAGCTTTCTGTCAGAACAGAGGCCATAGCCCAGCCGCACACCGGCCATGGCATATCTTTTTGTAAATGCCTTCAGGATAAAAAGATTATTGAACCCGGAAAGAGAACGCTTCAGAGAATACTCTTCCGGTTCCTTTACAAAATCAAGGAAACATTCATCTACCACCAGCAGGATATCCAGCTTTCTGCATTTTTCCAGGATCCTTTTCAGAAGCCTGTGGGGGATCAGCATGCCGGTAGGATTGTTGGGGTTACATAAGAAAGCCATATCCAATCCCTTATGAAGGATATCCAGATATGCTTCACTGAGCACAAAACCGTCATTTTCCGTCAGCATGTAATATTCCAGCTCACAGCCAGTGCTGGCCAGAGCCTGTCCGTATTCCGCAAAAGTAGGCGCCGGGATCAGAGCCCGCTTTGGCTTTACTGCATGACAGAGAGTAAAGATCACTTCTGCTGCTCCGTTACCGCATATTACCTCTTCCGCTTTTACCCCTTCCGATTCTGCGATCCTTTCCCTGAGAACGCCACATCCCACCTGGGGATACTGTGCAATATGATCCAGACTGTGGATAATGGCCTGCTTCACACTTTCCGGTGTTCCCAAAGGATTCAGATTTGCCGAAAAATCCAGGCAGTCTTTATGTTTATATACGTCTCCTCCATGTATGTGTTTTGTCATTGGTCATTCTCCTGTCTGTATTTATTGTTACCTTAATAACCCGAACCGGATCCCCGCACTGAGCAGTCCAAATACAACCACACCCAGTATGGATGCCGCGTACATCAGCCGGTTAGCTCTTTTGATATCCTCCGGCTCCACCGGGCGGATCGGATCCCCGATCGTGGGTTTTTCATATAATTTCCCGAAATAATATGCATTTCCCGCAAGCTGTACATCCAGCGCTCCGGCCATGGCAGCCTCTGTCTGAGCAGAGTTGGGGCTTGCATGATTTCTCCGGTCACGTTTGTAGATCTTTGCCGCGTTTTTTGTATCCATTCCTGTAAAAACAGTTCCTGCCACCATCAGCCATCCGGAGATCCTCGCAGGGATATAATTGGCCACATCATCCAGCTTTGCCGCAATACGGCCGAAATAAAGATATTTGTCATTTTTATATCCAAGCATGGAATCCATGGTATTGATACCCTTATACAAAAACATCAGCGGCACCCCGCCGATAGCCATATAAAGCATGGGGGCGATCACGCCGTCGGATGCATTTTCCGCAACGGTTTCCACAGCAGCCTTTGTCACGCCGGTTTCCGTAAGCTCTCTGGTATCACGGCCTACGATCATGGACACCGCATAGCGTGCCTCGTCCAGAGTTCCGTTTTTCAGCCGGTCATAAACCTTCATACTCTCATCTTTCAGGGAACGAGTGGCAAGAAGCTGATAGCACCAGAAAACCTCCAGCACAAATCCGGCCACCGGCAGATACCGGTAAAGATAATAAAGCACCAGAAGCGGCACCCCGCCGCTGAACAGACAGACAAGCACTACGATCAGAAAGCCTCCTGTCAGCTCACCGCCGTGATTTTTCGGAAAGATCTTCCGGATCACCTTTTCCAGCACTGCGATCAGATTGCCGATGACACAGATCGGATGATAAAGCCATCTGGGATCCCCGATCAGAAGATCCAGCACAAATCCTATGACCAGTGCAGGAAGACTATATTTCAGCATCTTTTTTCTGCCTCCGTTCTTTCTTATATTCCAGTGCGTTCTTCAGGAAGCGTGCCGGAACCCTGGGATTTCCGTAATAATAAAGATGCGGAAATCCTGCCATCAGCCTGCCCCGGTCATGGATACAATCCCATCCTCTTTTAGATGCCGGCTTTGCCGCATGAAAATCCTCTCCGCAATCTGTGGAATCAAAATAATGGAATTCATGAGCCGGGATCTCACCAAGTCCGGTATCCTGTTTTTCCGTAAGGGTGATATAGCCGAACCGGTTCAGCTTCGGTGTCCGGTAAGCCCTTCCAGGGATCACCCCGCAGACTCTGCGCTGCTTTCCTTCCATATCCTCCATCTCCTGATGAAGATACATGAATCCGCCACATTCTGCCAGACAGGGCATTCCGTCCAGGATGACTTCCCGGATCTGGGTGCACATTTCCTGATTTTCTTCCAGCGCCTCCCCGTTTAATTCCGGGTAACCGCCGCTTAAAAGAAGCCCGTCCAGATCCTCTGGAAGCTCTCTGTCATGAATGGGTGAAAAACGTACCAGCTCCGCTCCCATCTGCTCCAGAAGATTTAAATTATCCGCATAGAAAAAGCAGAAGGCTTCATCATCCGCCACACCAATCCGCACCTTTTCCTCTGTACGGTATCCGAAGGCAGTATCCTTCTGTATCAGCATTTCCGTCTCCGGTGCCGCAAGCTCCGGTGCTTCCCCTGCAAGCTCCAGGATCCCATCGATATCCAATGTTTTCTCCAGTACCTCGGAAAGCTTCTGCAGACGGCTTTTCAGCTCCGGGATCTCCTCCGGAAGCACCAGCCCCAGATGACGGCTTTCGATCACACAGTCCTCCACCTTCGGAACATATCCCAGCACCTTTACGGAAAGCTCCTCTTCCAGAAGCTTCTTCATCCTAGGATACAGCATGGGAGACATCTGGTTAAAGATCACGCCGCAGATATGACTGTCCTTTTTGTATTCCAGAAAGCCCTTTACATAGGCAGCCAGGGAAACACTCATACCACGACTGTTTACGATCAGGATCACCGGTGTATCTGTGGTGGAGGCCAGATCATAGGCGCTGGCTCTGGAGGTGATCCCTCCTACACCGTCATAATACCCCATAACTCCCTCCATCACTGCGATCTCACAGTCCGATGCGTTCTTTGCCAGAAGATACCGGGTTCTGTCTCCATCTGTAAAAAACGTATCCAGGTTTCGGGATCTTGTACCGATCACACGGCTGTGGAACATAGGATCTATGTAATCCGGGCCGCATTTAAAAGAAGCCACCTTAAGGCCACGATTCACCAGCGCCTGAAGCAGCCCGCAGGTGATCAGGGTTTTTCCGCTTCCGCTGGCACCTGCCGCAAGAAGTATTCTCGGGATCTTCACCTAAATCTCCTCCCCTCTTCCGCTGCAGGAAATGATATAGATCGGATTCTCACCCATCATCATATGATACCTTCCGATAGATTTTGATCTTGCCGCAGACAGCTGTACGATATCCACATCCGTCAGGCTGAAATCTCGTATGGCATTCATGGCTTCCGTCACCGTCTCCAGCGTGATGCAGTTGATCACGATCCGTACTTTTGGATTTTTGTCCAGAAGAAGCCGGATGATCTCATTCATATTTCCGGAAGACCCGCCGATAAAGGCATGTGTCGGAACAGGCAGTTCCACCATCGCTTCCGGCGCAGTACCTGGCACGATCTCCAGATTGTCTGTGGCAAATTTCCGCCTGTTCTCCTTCAGAAGAGCAAGGGCATCTTCCTTTTTCTCGATGGCATAGACCTGCCCCTTCCAGGCACGAAGCGCCATCTCAACGGAAACCGAGCCTGTGCCCGCTCCCACATCATAGCAGACAGAATCCTCCTGAAGACGAAGCTTGGACAGAGAAACCGTACGCACCTCTTCCTTTGTCATAGGCGCCTTCCCACGGAGAAATTCCTCATCACAGATCCCGTGAACTGCGGGCAAAGGTACTGCCTTTTCATTGCACGCAGTTACCACGCTTAACGCATCACCCCGGTATTCTGTAAGCTCTGCCGCACTGGCATGAAAGATCTTTTCATTTTCGTAGGAAAGATTTTCTCCCACATAGAGGGTCACATCACCCATTCCATACGCAACCAGACGAGAAGCCAGACGAGCTACCCCATCCTCTGTTCCCAGAATGGAAAAAACCTTGGGGTTATGCCGAATCAGGGCGATCAGATTACAGTCTCTTCCATGAGCGCTGACGATTCTGGCATCATCCCAGGAAAGACCGATCTTCGCCATAAAATAAACAACGGAAGAAATCCCGCAGATCACCTGGACATCGCCATCCAGAAGATCCATCAGCTTCCTTGCACCGCTGTAGAAGCCCACATCGCCGGAAAGGGCAATGGCTACGGTACGGTACTGTGGATGTGTCTTGATATACTCCACGATCTTATCACTGCGATACTCATGGAGAACCATCTGCCCCGGCCTCTGTACGGCATCTGTCATACGCTTTGCACCGATCAGAAGCTCCGCCTCATCAAAGGCCTTCTTTCCTTCCAGGGTCAGGGTTTTTTCCGCACCCATGCCGATGCCTACAAGAGAAACCCTCTGTGACAGGGTAAGGCCGAACAGCTTTGCCAGAAATACCCTTGCTTCCGGCAGGGACAGCCCCTCCTCCTGCAATGGTCTTCCGATGATCACAGGTGTGACGCCGCAGCGCTGACAGGCCTCCATCTTTTCCGGGAATCCACCTGCCAGACCGGTATCCTTGGTGACCAGATAGCTGCACTGAAACTGTCGAAGCATGGCTTCGTTGATCTCTGTAGAAAATGGCCCCTGCATACCGATGAGATGCTTTCCTTCGATTCCCAGCTCCGCACAGGAGCTGATCACGGAAGGGATGGACAGCACCCGGGCAAAAAGCCGCTCCTGGTAATCCGGAATCACTGTAAATTTAGACAGCTCCTTGCTTCCTGTGGTAAGAAAAATGTTCCCCTCTGTACCGGAAAGAAGCTCTGCCGCCTTCTCCGTGCTTTCCACATAGATGGCTTCCCTGTTCTTCTCCCCCTCCGGGCGAAGGACACGCTGATAGCGGATGCTTCCGTTCTCACAGGCAGTCCGGATATTTTTTGTCACCTCTGCTGCATAGGGATGAGTGGCGTCCAGAACGATCTCCGGCGCTTCCCTCCGGAAAAGCTCCTCCATATCTTCGGTTTTCAGCCTTCCGGCGCTGACATGGAGAAATTCATTTTCCTTCAGAAGGGAGCCGCCATATTCCGTGGCTGCACAGGCATAGACCGGAACATGATTTTCCGCAAGGAACTCACAGAGTGCATAGCCCTCGGTGGTCCCTGCAAAAACAATGGCTTTATACATTCTTATATCCCCTTGGTGTTACCATCTTGCCGTTTACATTCTTAGTCTGTGAATTTCCCACAAAAACGGTAGTAAACATATCCACTTCTGTATCACGGAGTTCCTTCAGTGTCATAACCTGTGCAGTCTCGCCGTCACGTGCGATCTGGGCAACCGTGCCGCAGACAGTATCCGGGGACTTGTATTTCATCATCAGATCACAGGCCTTCTGAAGATAATCCTTACGTTTTCTGCTGGACGGATTGTAAAGGCATACCACAAAATCCGCCTGTGCTGCTGCCAGAAGCCTTGCCTCGATCTTCTCCCACGGAGTCAGAAGATCACTTAAGCTGATCAGGCAGAAGTCATGGATCAGCGGTGCACCCAGCACTGCGGCGCCGCCTGTGGCTGCTGTCACACCCGGGATAATGGTCAGCTCCACATCCGGATAGTTTTCTCCCACCTCATACATCAGACCTGCCATGCCATAGACACCGGCGTCACCACTGCAGATCATGGAAACGGTTTTTCCTTTTTTTGCCTCGTCAAAAGCAAGTACACAGCGGTCTACCTCTTTTTTCATCGGTGTGGTCATGAACTCTTTGCCTGCAAAATACTCCTTTACAAGATCCACATACACCGTGTAACCGATGATCACATCACTTTCATTTAATGCACGGATCGCTCTTCCAGTCATCTGGTCATACGCACCCGGGCCAATTCCTACAACATAAATCTTACTCAAAACGTATCCTCCGATTTCCGGCTGCAAGGGCGGTGGTCACACCGTCCCGGCCTGTTTTTTTTCTGATCAGTGTACCCTGTCCGCAACCCAGAACCGCGCTTCTCTCACAGACATTCTCTACACCTGTTATCTTTTTTACAAATTGTGACGGGGTAAATTCACCCTGCACTGCCTTCAGCTCTTCCTCTGTAAAGGTCAGAAACGGAAGCTGCCAGGCTTCTGCCAGAGAAAGAAGTCCCACCTCTTCCTTCTTCAGATCGATACTGGCAATGGCTCTCAGTGCTTCTCTGTAAACATCCGATTCTCTCAGACATTCCTCTGCCGCCTTCCGGATGGAGGCTGCATCCTTTCCCCTGCGGCAGCCCATTCCCAGAACTGCAGAGGGCGGCACCACATGGACTGTATTTTTAAAGGGCAGGCAACCTCTGTGGATCGTCACCGCAATACCTGTTTCCGGTGCCTCACCGGCTTTCTCACCATTCTCCGGATCCGCTGCAGCTGAGGGCCTTCCGTCTTTCCCGCAAAGCACCAGACCCTCCGGCAGCTCTCCATCCCATGGAAACTCACTGTAAAAGCCAACGCTCTCTCCCGCAAGAAGGGCTGCAGAAGCCTCCTTTGCAGCCTTCATATGAAAAATAGCACAGCCATTCTTTTTTGCAAAAACATCCACTGCAAAACGGCTGTGAAGATCTGTGGCTGTTGTCACAACCGGCACCGCCTTAAGATATCCGGCACAGCGAAGAGCCAGCTCATTGGCTCCGCCCAGATGTCCGGAAAGAAGAGCAATGACAAATTTTCCACACTCATCGATCACCAGCACAGCCGGATCCGTCTTTTTTCCGGCAATGTAAGGTGCGATACTGCGCACTGCGATCCCGCAGGCGCCAATAAAGATCACACCCTCTTTTCCTGTCCGGAACTGTTCCCCTGCCCACTGGGAGGTGGAAACAGAGATCGGATCCGGAAGGTAACGGCTCTTTTTTGCAAGGGTGACACTCTCACCCTCTTTTTCCAGAGCCCTCTGAAGCCTTTCCCCTGTCTCCAGCCCTGTCATACTGAAGCAAATGATGGAAATGTTCATATTTTATTTCGTAGCCTCACGGAACTCTGTGGTAAAGCTCGGATCATACAGCTTGGATCTGTCATAGCTTGCAGCATTGACCGCATCGCCTACCAGCATAAGCGCTGTTTTTGTGATCTTGTTCTCTTTTGCTGTCTGCGCCAGAGTACCCACTGTACAGATAAACTTCTTCTCATCGGGCCAGGTTGCCTTGTAGACGATGGCAGCCGGTGTATCCTCACGGTATCCGCCCTCCACCAGTCTGCGGCTCAGCTCCTCCAGCATACCTGTACTGAGGAAAATAACCATAGTCGCATTATGAGCGGCAAAGGACTGAATACTCTCTTTTGCCGGCACCGGTGTCCTTCCTTCCATTCTTGTGATGATCACACTCTGGGAAATATCCGGAAGTGTATACTCCAGGTTCAGTGCAGATGCAGCTCCGCAGAAGGCACTGACACCCGGGCAGGAATCATAGGGGATTCCCTTTTCATCCAGGATATCCATCTGCTCACGGATCGCACCATAGATACATGGATCGCCGGTGTGGAGACGAACGGTCATCTTACCCTCAGCCTCTGCTCTCTCCATAACAGAGATCACTTCCTCAAGGGTCATCTTTGCACTGTTATGGATGGTGCACACATCCTTGGAATACTCCAGAAGCTGGGGATTTACAAGAGATCCCGCATAGATGATCACATCTGCCTCTTCCAGATACTGTTTACCTCTTACTGTGATAAGATCCGGTGCTCCCGGACCTGCTCCTACAAAATGTACCATAATCTATTCCTCTCTTCTGTCTTTGTTTTCTTTGATAATGATCAGGGAATAATATCCTGCATCCTCAGGGATCTCCTCCACGGTCCGGTAGATCTTTTCATCCGGCATTCCGCAGTTTTCGATCATCATGGCCTCTGCCCCCTGAGAAAGAAGCTCCGCCTTCACATCCTTCATTTTCTTTCCGGCCTTCATAAGGACCTTGGTACCGGAAAGCTTCAGCGCATCCTCGATCTGATAGGAAGCCGGGATCACGTGAAGAGGCTCTGCCTTCTCCACAAGTCCGGTGTTCAGACGGGCGGAAACTGCACAGAAGGATGTGATGCCACAGACGATCTCCGTCTCATAGCCCTGAGCCACAAGTCTGTGATGGATATAGAGATATGTGGAATACACGGTAGGATCTCCCAGTGTGAGAAATACCACATCTTTCCCCTGGTCCAGGACAGCCTTGACTTTTTCTGCTCCTGCATCGTGATAGCTCTTCAGCACCTCAGGATCCTTGGACATCGGAAAAGGAACTGCAAGAAGCTCCTTCTTTCCAAGCTCCGGATAAGCCCCCTCCACGATCTTAAACGCTACCGTATCCTCCGGAACCTGTCCCGGAAGTGCGATCACCTCTGCCTCCTTTACAAGACGAAGTGCTTTTAAGGTAAGAAGCTCCGGATCTCCCGGTCCTACACCTACACCATATAATTTACCTGCCATATTTCTTTCCTCCTAACTATATTTTCCAGACAGGATAAAACCTGTCTGTTATTTATATCAAATTTTGTCTTGAAATTAAAAAAATTCCATCCGGACCGGGGTTTCCTGTCATGAAATATCATCCACCCCGACTGCCTGCTCCTGTATCTTATGGATCAGCTCCTCTGCATCCCGGGTCTGCCCCAGCAGTCCGTATACATTGGAAAACACCACAGCACCCAGAAGGATCTGCTCATAGGATCTGTGGTCCAGATAAAACTGGATCTTCTCCATGACCACAGCCATAGTCTCTTTCAGGATACCATAGCTGTCAAGAACAGCCAGCGCCTCATCCGTAGTCCCCGCCTCCAGGATCTCTCTGGCACATTCCAGAGAGCCCCCTGCACGGATGGCACTTGCACAGAGAACCTCCATCCTTCCGTCAGCACAGTGGGAATGGGTATTCATGATCCCGGCGGCAACCTTTACAAACTTACCGATATGAGCCACAAAAAGAATGCCCTTTACGCCCATATCAATGGCCATGTCAATGGTCTCTCCTACATAATTGCTGCACTTGATATTGTTCTCAAAGGGAATGGACATATGCTCCCTGAGATAATCCGCACCGTAATTCCCCGGTGTCACCAGGATAAAATCTTCTCCCTGGCAGAAATGCTGCTTCATCTCCACATGGATGCTTTCGATCAGAGCCTTCTCACTCATGGGCTCTACGATCCCGCTGGTTCCAAGTATGGAGATCCCGCCAAGAATGCCAAGACGGGGATTAAAAGTTTTCTTCGCGATCTCCTCCCCCTGAGGGACGGATACGGTAAGCTTCAGACCGCCCTCGTAGTCATATTCCTGGGCCGCCTCTTCGGCTTCCCGCAGGATCATGGCTCTGGGAACCGGATTGATTGCCGCCTCGCCCACGTTCTGGGAAAGTCCCGGCTTGGTGACACGCCCCACACCGACCCCTCCGTCCAGGATGATCTGAGGCCGGGATCTCTCTGTTTTCCGTTCCTCCCCGTCCTGTTCTGCCGCTGAAACAGAAAACTTCTCCGCTTTTACATAGACCAGGATCCCATTGGTGGTATCCGGATCATCCCCTGCATCCTTCTGTACCGCACAGGAGACATAGGTTTCGCCCCGGGTAATATCGTGAAGCTGTAACGTGAGAGTGATCCCCTTTGGGGTATCAAGCTCTACCTCGGAAAGAGTCTCTCCCGAAAGCAGCATCCGGACTGCACCCCTGGCTGCCCCGGCTGCACAGGAACCTGTTGTGTAGCCATAACGGAGGCGCTTGTTGTTTTTTATGACATACTGGTCTTCCAGTCCATTCTTCATATATACGATGCCCTCCTTTTCAGATTACCTTGTGCTCCAGCCATTTACGGCTGTGGAAACGCCAGGTAAAAATGATCCCACGAACAGTCCAGTCTGCAAACATTCCGATCCAGACACCCATAGGCCCGAAGCCCAGGACACGGATCAGGAAAACACAGAGACAGAACCTGCATGCCCACATGGTACAGCAGGAGGTGATCATGGAAAACTTCACATCACCGGCTGCACGAAGACCATACCCCGGCACGAACGCCATTGTCCATACCACAGGCTTTACGATGGTGATCCATGTGATCATGTGGATGCACATTTCTGCACTGGTACTCTCCATTCCGCCAAGGATCGTCACCGGTCTGACCAAAATATACACGATCAGACAGCTTACGATAATAACTGCCTCTGCAATGACGCAGAGTTTTTTTATGTAATAGACCGCCTCATCCTTGCGACCGGCACCAAGACACTGGCCTACGATGGTCATCAGGCCCACACCTACTCCGATGGCTGCGATACCATTCAGGTTCTCAAGGATATTGGTCATTGCCTGCGCTGCAATGGCTGCTGTTCCCAGTGTGGAAACCGTAGACTGGATGGCAAGCTTTCCAAGCTGAAACATACTGTTCTCAATTCCCGAAGGGATCCCAAGTCCCAGGATCCGTCCGATCATGCTCCAGTCCGGTCGGATCTTCAGGTAATCCTTCACAACGACAGGCTGACGATCCTTACGCAGCTGCCAGAGAACAACCACTGCACAGAAAATACGGGAAACCAGTGTGGAGATCGCCGCTCCTGCAACACCAAGGTGGAAAACCCAGATCAGAACCGCGTTTCCGCCAATGTTCATGATATTGGAGATCATGGAGATGGCCATAGGCCCCTTGGTATTCTCCTGGGCACGAAAGATCGAAGCCGCAGAATCATAAGCCGCAATAAAGGGGAATGACAGTGCCGTGAAAAAGAAATAGGTTTCCGATGCACGCATAACATCCGCATCCACCGCACCGAAGATCAGCCTCAAAAGCGGCTTCTGGAAGATCAGACAGACTGCAGACACCACTACAGAGATCGCTGTGATGATAAAAAGCACCTGCCTGGCAGACATATTCGCCTTCTCATAATTCCTCTGTCCGATATACTGGGCGCAGACAATGGCGCCTCCCGCTGCCAGCGCCGAAAAAGCCTGGATCAGAAGCACATTGATGGAATCCACCAACGATACCGCAGAAAGAGCCGCAGATCCCACATTGCTGACCATCATGGTATCTGCGGTTCCCATTATCGAATTCAAAATCTGTTCCAGCACTACCGGCACCAGAAGATTACGGATCATCCGGTTGGTAAACATATGCTGCTGTTCCATTGTTACATCCTCCGCCTCACTTATTTATGACCTGACAAAGCAGAAAAAAACGTCTGTATTTTATCAATCACACTTTCTCTGACATTATACCCTTTTCCCGCTCTTTTTCCAATATATTTTCTGTGTTTTTTGTACAAACTGGAAAATGCCGCAGGCGCGAAACCTGCGGCAGTCTTTGTATTTTGTGTTTTTTATTATACAATTATGTTCCAAAGTCACTCGGATCACATCATACTTGTTAAGATGCTTTTTAAAGTCGGCCTCCCTGCTTATCTGCAATCCAGAAAACATCTGCTCAGAATCTGCGCCTTTGCTATAATACGCAGCCAACATATTAGCTGCATAAGATTTTCCGAACCGGCGCGGCCGACTATTGCAGATATAAGCATTTGTTGTATCAAGAACACTGTTTGTGTACTCGATCAGGCCAGTCTTATCCACATATATTCTGGAGTTAAGAGCAACCTGAAATGCACTGTTGTCCGGGTTCACAAATCTTCCCATGCTATTCAGACTCCTTTCTGAAGCTGTTCCTCAAGCACGAGGTTACAACTCACCTGTTTTATTTTGATTTTATCATTTCACAGAGCAAATAACAAGTTGATGGCTGTTTTACTTCATGCAACATATGCAAGCCCTGCTCGAACAGTACGTTCTTTCCCAGTTCTGTCAACCATTATTTCATTTTGATCTCGCTGTTATACGAACATCTGCTGATCCTTCTTCTGTTGGGGCATTCCTCCAACGCTTCATCGCTCTGTACCTCCGCTGCCGCTCGGCTCCAACACTGATCTTATCTGCCGGTGCTGTACCTGGAAAATACACACCCTTTTTGTACGGAAGATATGAAGTAACAGAGGACCTGGACAGGCCAAGAGCATTTGCAGTTGAAAGGACAGCAGCTTTATGATCCTGTGTTTTTCTGAAATCATCAAAGGTCACCTGCACCTTCTCCGCCATATCCGATACATACACACCAGCCGTGATAAGCAGCTTCCGAACCTTGATCGGGTTCAGACCCAGCTCATCAGCAATGGCCTGCAAAGACATCCCGGCATCATAAAGCACAACAGCAGAATCCATCAGCTCCTTAAGGATCTTCTCGGCATCATACTCCGGCTTTGATTTCCTGCGGCCACCTCCGGG
Organism: Blautia sp. 2227st1_G12_2227SCRN_220401; assembly: GCF_039062885.1. NCBI lineage: Bacteria > Bacillati > Bacillota > Clostridia > Lachnospirales > Lachnospiraceae > Blautia > Blautia sp. 2227st1_G12_2227SCRN_220401. The sequence goes on from NZ_JBCLNI010000024.1 coordinate 29,901, forward strand.
CTTTCTTGGTTTATACGCTCTTTTCTCACCCATAGATCACAAAACCAGCGCATACATTTTGAAGGTCATCTCGCCGCCATCTGTCAGAACATACAGTTCTTTCTTATCAATACTGTTATGCAGCATTTCATCAGAAGGATGGATACCCTTCTTCCAATGTGGAAACGATGGATCCCCCTGCTCCTGGTCGATCAGCTCCCAGTACAGAGATTTTATGTTGTCAAAATCATCTTTTACTGCCTTACGAAATATCATTTGTTCCAATCCTCTTACTCATGCAGCTCCAGCGGCAATCCGTCCGGGTCATGAAAAAATGTCATCTTCTTGCCGGTAAAATCATCCACACGGATCGGCTCACATTCGATTCCGACCTCCGCCAACTCTTTCACCGTCTGCTCCACACTCTCCACACAGAAAGCAAGATGACGCAGACCACAAGCCTCCGGACGGTTCACCCGCTTCGGTGGATTTGGTTCTGCAAAAATCTCCAGCTCCGTGTGTTCATCCACACGCAGATCCAGCTTCCAGTCCCTGCGCTCTGAACGATAGTTTTCTCTGATGATGGAAAAGCCAAGCTTGTTTACGTAGAAATCCTTTGCGGATTCGTAGTTGGATACGATGATTGCGATGTGGTGTATTTTTGATAGGTTCATTTTTCTTGTACTCCTTTTTTTGTTTGTCTTATTTTCGTTATAAACTATATATTAGCATTTAAAATATGCCGTGTAAACTTTCAATTCTCTCTGGAATTCAGTCTACACGGAACTATTTTTTATTTCAGCTATTCTCTCATAATGATATTTATTTTTTCAATCGTAGTAGAAAGTATTCCTTACTTAATTTTACTTTGAATAAAATAGATTCGGTGCTATTTGTACATGTCAAATATCTTATCAACCAATTCTTTTTCTTCTGGTAATGATGTTCCAAATTTCCTGGCAAAAATACAATTAGAATTAACTAATACATTATAGTCCGCGATATTTAAAACAAATGGTGAAGGCCCATTAAATCTAGCATATCTTAAACATTCAGCATACGAATCTCCACTTTCTTTATTAAAGATATTCTCAGCAAAAGCACTATTTCCAATAATTGTCTGTATAAAGATTTCATCGCCACATATTGTTTCTTTAAAGCGATTTTTTGCCCATTCTCCATGATTCAATATATAAGTTGCCGCTTTTCCAGTTATACTAAACCATCCTGGCCCACCATAAAAATGAATTTTCTCATTCTTATATCTTTTATACCTAAACATCATTTCAATTTTTGTGATAATTCTTGATAGCACCCAAAGAATATTTTTCTTTTTCCCAATTTTATCTTGAAAAAACCAATGTAACTCATATCTTTTAGCAATGGAAGGGCTTTCTGCCCAATTCGGTGTAATACCTATAAATTCTTTTCCGTTGTTATTCTCAAAGAATGCCACCATATCTGAATGCTTTTTCAAAGGAAGGTCTACACCAGAAATCAAGTGATAATAATCATGTTGAGTTTTAAGTGCTTCTGCAAGAAGATCTAAAACAATATTTACTTGACTTACTCCTCCCCACGTCACATTTCGAGACGGTATTACTACCAAATGTGCCGAATTTGTGTAAAGAGCATCTTTGTTGATCAACTGCGATTTTTCATCTATATGAATGTATATGTCATTATCCGGATAATCTAACATTCGAATAAGCTTTTCCAATACATATGGCTCATTATGGGCCATAATCAAATAAGCAAATTTCATTCTTTCATCCCCAATCTGACAAGATAGTAATACAAATCACCTAAATACTTTTTAGGTTTCAAATAATATTTTTTCAAAGGCCACAATCTAATCCAGTAAACCAATTTCTTGTCAACAATAAGTTTTTTTCTAAAAGTACACCACTTTGTACAACATTCAATTGTTTTTCTTTTTTGCAAATCCCCATCATATGTACTTAAATACCATTCATTCACTAATGCAGTACGTTCTATCTCATTAACTTTATATTTATATCCATGTGATATATTCTTTGACGCATTAGAATCATGTCTTCTATATTCTATAAATGTCCCTTGATATAAATATAATCTCTGCTGTATCGAGGCAATCGTCCAAAGTAATGCATCATGCGGAGTACCTTCCTTCCATAAAGTTTTAAAAGCAGGCATGATTTCTTTTCGAAAAGCCATTGTACAACCTGGCCTGAGTATTTGATAGTATTTCTCGTCAAATACAATCTTACTTACTATATCTTCCGATTCCGTCCGTACATTTTGTTGAGTAGCCATTTTCCCGCCGTTTTCACTGAAGGCATGATATCCAGATACCAAAAGAAGAATGTCATCATTATTTTCAAACGCAGTTGACATTTTTTCAATTTTATCAAGATGCCATATATCATCCTGATCACATGGGAATATGATATCTCCTGTAGCTGTACTTATTCCATCTGTAAAATTTTTTTCCCATCCTTTGTTTTCTTTATTTACAACTAGTTTCCAATTATTCAACCTATATTTAGAAATATAAGTCTTTATTATCATTTGGCTTGAATCAGTTGAACGATCATCAAATATGAGAAGTTCATCAATAGCTCTAGTTTGTTTTCTCAATGATTCAAGCATCTCCAATAAATATTTAGAGCCATTATAGACTGTCATTATGACAGATGTTTTCATTTGCATATTCTTTCTCCTTAAATCGTTGTTTCTACTTGAGTTCGCCGTCCCAAAACTATTTTTGTGCTTCCAAAAAGAATTATAAAGAGTATCACCATTTTCCAACTCAAAATAATTGAAAGATTTCCAACTCTAAAATATTCATACATTCTTCTATATAATAAAAAACAGAAAAAAAGCATGACTAAATCTTTTCCTTTTAAATAGGTATAAAAAACTGCACATATACTTGCAGTAATATATCCAATGATAAAAGAATATGCAAAAGTAGCAATATACCCCGCATAGCTAAGAGATACTGTTAAAAAGCTTCCTGCAAATTGCACACCACTTCTTAACATATCATAAGCATATGTTGATTTAGTTACCAAATACATCACTCGCCCAATTCCAAAATCACCATTTGTTAACGAGGTTCCGGAAATACCAGCTAAAACTTCTTTACAAATCCAATCAAAGTCAAATGATAATTTTCCTTTTTGAGCTAAAAGATCAATTCCCCAAAAAGTGTGCGATTGAAGTGAAAAAATTCTGTTTAAAAGTGCAGCAAAAGGATCTGTGTTTAATCGTGCATATTGTTTATAACATATTCCTAATAGAATCCCTAAAATCACCAAAGTAATGAGAATATATTTAAAAGGGATTTTTGCTACACGTTTTTCATCAATTTTTTTCTTTATATACGTTCCAATTACAGGAATCGAAAACCAAATTGCATAATCGTATAATCCATAAAATTTATTATCCATTAAAATTTGAATAACCATAATTGAACCAGCTACAGCTAATGATTTATAGTATTCTTTACTTTTTCGCATACTTCTTGAAAATCTTATACCTGACAACAACATTGCAAATGGCATAATAAAATTATGTAATGTACTCGCCAATGGAAGTTTTGAAAATTTAGTATAATAGTCTATTTTATTAACACTACTACTTAATAATGGTATACCAGAAATCATTAAATCAAGGAAAATATATCCGACAGAAATTAAGCATAAATTCCAAATAATACTATCCAATGAGACTCCTGGAATTTCAAATTTAACAGTTTTGTACTGTTTACGTAATATTTTCTTTTGCAAAGTATATGGAAATACCAATGCAAATGGCAACATAAGTAATATGTATCTTATTGCAGCTCCAGTGGTATAAGAATCTCTTAATTGTTCTGTAATATATATACCACTATCAATCCATATAATTGATAATATCCCCCATGCAATTTCAATCAAAAAAATTATCGTGAATGGAAAGGCCAATGAGCACTTATTCCATATCCAGTAGGCATATATGATTAATCCCAATATCGCCAAAGGTATTGTTACAGCCACCATTTTCAATTTATCTCCTTCCCAATATTTTCCTAACTATCAAATTTTTCGCTTCAATCAGCAATTTATTTCTTGTCAAAATCAAAGTTACACCATATATTAAAACAGCTACTAGAATAATTTCTATAAACTGAAAAACAATCGAATTTGTAAATAGAAAATATTTTTTCACCCCTGCGATTCCTATTATCATCAATAAAATACTTAATCCAATACTTCCAACAAAAGATTTATCTTTTGAAATAGAGAAATTTTTCCTAGAATAAAAAATAAGTACAGAAGTAACCGTTACCTCTGACATCACAGATGCAATAATCGCACCATTTTCTGCATACTTCGGAATAAGGCATGTATTAAGTATTGCATTAAGTATTGCTCCAATTATTGTCGCTTTAAGAATATACTTTTCCTGCCCAGATGCCATAAGGATAACATGTCCGAGCAAATACGCTACTGAAAAAACAAAAACCAAACCACTAGAAACTTTCAAAACAGGAATAGAATTCATGTATTGATTTCCAAACAAAATTAGTATAATATACTTTGCAGTCGACATTAAACCAAACGCACATGGCAAGGCTATCAGCAAAATAATATCGAACCCCTTTTCAACAAGCTTATCACTTTCATTTCTCTTATCGTTTTGAATATAATATGCTATTCTAGGATAAAATGTTGCTACAAAAGCAATTACCATTGTATAAATCATTCTGACAATTTTAGTTGCATTAGAATAATATGCAACATTGGAACTACCATGGAAATACTCCAACATGACCGTATCCAGAGCCATATATAGTTCTGTAGCAATCGTAGAAGCTAGTAAGATAAATACTGGTTTGAGATGATGTCTAACATTTAAAATATATCTTTTGAATACAACAAATTTTCTAAGGATTACCATATTAAAAATATAGTTTCCAGCTGTTGCCATACAAAGAATTAGAGCATACTTTAGATAATCTTCTGGTTTTTTAACAAACAAAAGCATGGCTATAAAAGAAACTATCTTTACAACCATACCTCTAGTAGCTATAATTCCATATTCCTCAATTCCTTGATAGAACCAATCAACATTAAAAAAATTAAATACTAGCATTAATCCCATTGTATTAAGTGCTGGTTTCTGGTTTTGAAAATATGGGAACAGATTTACAAAAACATAATACAAAAATATACAAATAGCTGTAGAAACAAAATTTATAGAAAATAACTCAGAAAATGTTTTACTTCGTTTTTCAATGTTTTCTCCGCATTTTGAAATTTCTTTTACACCATAGTTAGGAATTCCAAGTGATGCAATGGTCGTAAAGTAAACAACTATAGTATTAGCATACGATACAAGACCCACTTTTTCAGGTAATAATGTTCGAGCAATATATGTGGTAGTTAAAAGTGGAAAAAGCGCTGTAAATCCTTTGTATGCCGTATTAAATATTGAATTTAACGCAATAGATTTTCTTGCCATTATCTTATACCTCTTGCTTGCAAAAAATCCCTTTTTAATACATGAAGTTCTCTCTTAATATAGTATAGCTCTCGAAGTCCCATTGTTGTTGGCGCACCTTCACAAGTCGTTGCCAGATACTTTACGGTCGCTTTATATCTCTTACTTATTCTATAAAATGTTACATTATAAGAGTGATCTGTTTTTCCTCCAGATAAATGTGTCAAATCAGCATCTACAACATATACTTTATTACCGCGTTCTAATGCTGCCAAGCATCTTTCGACTGCATACATATGCCATCCATTGCACAGTTTCTCTGAAAATGGATACCTTTTAAAGCACTCCGTATAACCACCAAAAAAGCATTCATCAACGGTATCACATTTTTCAATACCTTCTACTTTTCCACTAACTGCTCGTCTCTTGTCCCTTCCCTGTTTTATATTTCCAATTCTCTCTTTAGTTAATGAGCTTCGCCCTACTACGCCTACTATATCGTATAAATCAATTTTCCCAAAGTAATCAATTATGCGTGATAAACTATCATCTGTATTATATATTATATCTTGATGTGAAAAAATTACATATTTTGTGTGGATTTGATCCATGACTGAATTAAATGCCGCACTGCAAGACGAAAATCTTCCATCAGAATTATTAATCCCAATAATTTTCACTTTTTCCGACTGTTCGTTTAATGAGCGAATCATTTCGTTAAAAATTGATTTTTGATTATAACAACATACAATTGTCGCCCTTATTTCCATTAAGCAAACTTCTCCTTCTACTTTTTGATACATTACTTATTATTTAGATTTCGTTTATATTATCATCAAGTGTGAATATACATCAAATAACAGACTTCTGTGTACTTACATAAATTTTATACAAAAATTTATATCCCCCATATGAAAGAAGGGCCGCCACTCTTGCTTTCTTTCTTCCGTATCTATTTTTCAAAACACTATATCTATATTTTTTTATTTCATTCCATAACTCTTCTTGTTGCTGTTTAAATTCGGGACTTTGAATTTGAAATAAAATATTACATAAAACGCTAAAATATCTACATTCTGCCGCCTTTTTTAGCAATGGGTAGTTTACAGTAATAAAATTTCTAAAATCATTCATGTGATTTATAGCATCCATTTTCTGCAAGGAAAAATTTGCCTGAGCAATGCTTGTTTTTCTTTGAAAATAAAAGTAATCAATATTAGGGATAACTGCTATTTTTGTTACCTTTTCCACAAGCAAATATGTAGTAGGAATATCTTCATAAAGCTTTCCGGTAGGATATTCAACCCCTTTGAACAACTCTGCCTTGTATAGCTTTCCCCAAGCTGAAATTTCAACGCCATCCTGGTAAAGAAGTTTTTTATAGAACTCCTCTTTATTTAAAACTTGTACATCATTTATATCAAGTTTTTTTGACTCTGTGATATCATCACCTTCATAATAATCAACAAACCAGCTTGTAGCTATCTCACATTTACTTTCTTGTATTGCAGTCCATAAATTATCTATGAAAAATGGCGAAATAAAATCATCACTATCAATACAAGTGATGTATTCTCCCTGAGCTATTTTTATGCCAACATTCCTTGCATCCGAAAGTCCTCCATTTTTTTTGTGAATAACTTTTATTCGATTATCAGTATTCCTGTAAGCATCACAGATTTTCCCACAACTATCTGGGGATCCATCATCCACTAATATAATCTCCAAATTAGAGTAAGTCTGACATCTTATGCTCTCAACACATCTTCTTAAATATTTTTCAACATTGTATATTGGTACAACAACACTAATCAATGGATTATTATTCAATTTTAAAACCATACCTTTCCTCTGCGTAACAAAGCATAAATATAGAATTTAACTGTTTTATATTGTAGAAATCTCGTGATTTGTCATCAATTGAAGCAATCAACACTACCAACTTGCTGCATAAAAACATTTTATAGCAATACAATTTCGTCAATAACACACTCGAATTTCTTCAATCCTAAATTTACAACACCAACAAAAATTCAATTCATCGAAGCAATTAAACCTTCATAATACTTCAACAGTTCATTTGCCTCAACACTAGAATCGAATCCGGCCGCTTTTACTTCTTCGGTTTTTCCTTTTCTGATAGGTATATTCTTCTTTACAACTTGAAGAATTTCATCAGCCCACTCATCTGGGCTCTTTTCTAGCGAGATAAAGACACCCAAATCATCACACGCACTAGATTCCTTTGGAATTTCTGTTGAAAAAAACATAGGGAGTCCGCAATTTTCTGCTTCTACACCCACAACTGGCAAACCTTCATATAAACTTGGAAGCAGAAAACAATCCATCGCATTATAAAACTGAGGAATGTCTTCTCTTCTTCCCAAGTAAAGGACTTTATCCTTTATCCCATATTCATCGATTTTTGCAATCATTGCTTCACGAAGATTTCCATCGCCAATTATTAATAACTTTGCTTTTGGTTCTTTATTTACCAGTGCATTAAAGATATCAATAATGAAAAGTGTATTCTTTTGTTCTGTCAAACGACCAATATGTCCAATTACAATGTTATCCTCAACACCATATTTTTCCCGAGTTGCATTTCTGAGTTCCTCGTTATACTTATTAGCTTCGGTATTAATAACCGTTTTGAATACTCTAACTTTTCCTTCATCAAATAGCTTATCACCAAACTGCCAACGTCCACAAACTTCACCATTCGCCATGAAGTTAGTTGCGAATAATTTTGAAAATGGTTTCAAAATATTTTTGAGTATTGTTTTCTTATCAGCACTGTGCGCCATAGATATACTTTCACTAATACGAATTGGAATTCCACATTGCCAACCAACAAACATTGAGAACAAATTCATTGTTCCGTTATACGCATGCATGATCTTATAATTATTCTTTTTGCAAATAGTTTTCATCTGGCTCATATTTTTCAAAATGTTCTGATATGGTGCAATTTGATACACTCTGCCCCCCAACTTAGTAATCTCATCTTTTGGAATAGCATTCGAGTCTGTGTCACAGAAAAAATCAAACTGTATTTTTGTTTTATCAATATTTCTATAATACTCCATAACAAGATTCTTTTTCCCGCCGGAATGCATTTTACCCATTATAACTGCAACTCGTTCCATCTTATATCCTCTTAACTCTTATTTTTATAAACCATATTCTTTTTTCATAAAATCCGAAATTCTTTTAATTCCCTCTTCCAACGGAATTGGATTAAGTGCACCATAATATTTTTCATACCGACTAATATCGAGATAATTAACAGGCACATCCACTTTACGTCCCTCTACATAAGAAACGTTCACTTTTATTCCCAACGCTTTCTCAATTGTATCGAGAACTTTCTTGATACTTGTTCCATATCCACAACCAAGATTAAACGTTCTATGCTTACTTTCACCTTTAACAATTTTCATAATTGCTCTAATTGCATCATCTATATAGATGAAGTCACGTACTACAGAACCATCTCCATAAACTGTAATTTCATCTCCTTTAAGCGCCTTATATGTAAAAGTTGTCACTGCTCCCAAAACGCCATTTGGCCTTTGATATGGCCCATACGGATTTGCAAGTCGGATAATACGATAATCTAATCCGTACATATATCTATAAAGATATAGTAATTTTTCTATTGTAATTTTTTGAATTCCATACGAAGATATCGGATTCGTTGCTGTTTTTTCCTTCAGAGGACAATCAGCTTCTCTGCCATATACTGTTCCTCCAGAAGAAATAAACACAACCTTTTTAACACCACATCGAATACATGCCTCAAACAAATTTGCAGAGAAGATAACATTGGATACTAGTTCCTGGGATATATGCTGATTCGAAGTTGTTGGTACTGTCGTGCTCACCAAATGATAAACTATCTCTTGATTTTTAAGAATTGAATCAAAATCCATGTCTACCGTCAAACTCGCTTCTTCAATATGAACATTGTTTAAATTCATATTAATAATCGGATTAAAAAAATCTATATTTCTATCTATTAGTGTTATTTCATCTTTCGTATTCTTAGCTAACTCAATTGTAAGATTAGTTCCAATAAAGCCGGCTGCTCCTAAAAGCAAAATTTTCATACCCCAAACTCCTCTATAACCGAATAATATTCCTTAATAGGCATGAGTCATCAATTTATTTAATTTCATAGTAATAAAAAAGCTACTTGTCTCTTTATGAATTCATTTCCGTATACATTGAGAATTATCACATCGATAACATATATCTTGTACCTATTTCAAATTCATTCCTCTATACCATCCTTACTCTATGGTTCTTATATGAACACAAAAGTAAAATCAAATCTCAGTTTGGCCCAATTATTCATACCTATTTTTTTATTGCCACTGCAAGCACCGCTATCCGTAGCGATTCTTCCACACATTTCACATTTTTATAACTTCGAATACACCCCGCACCACAAAGGCACAGTTCTTCGGCGACGCCTGCGTTGGGCCGCCTGGCGGTATTCAACCGGAAAGGAGGCGTCACTGGCGCTTCCTCTCTTGCTGATTGCTCAGCATTTATATATAAGAGGCATTCCTGCCGCTTATTAACTTGGTTTATTGTTTTTCCGGAAGCTTTCCTGGCATTTGCGGCCCAGGTTTCGGGCGCCGTTCAGGAAGCGGTTGACCTGATGGCCGTTCTGGCAAATGAATACGCTACCCTGTTTTTTTCCGGTGGCTCCGCAGATGGAACATTGCTTTTCTGTTCCGTCGGCGCGCAGCTCAAGTACCAGGATTCCTTCTGCCCAGGCTTTGTATTTCAGATAATTCCGGATGCGGATACTTAAGTGAAGGGGCGAATAATTGCCGCTTCTGTACATGGATATCCTGGAAAAATCTTCATTATACTCCGGCAGTACCAGTATCCCGGTGTGATTTTCCTTGCAGAAATCCATGATCTCCTTGCTGACCTGATGTGCATAATGTTCATTCAGGTGCTTGAGATGCATGTAATATTTCCTGTTTGGCTGACTGACGTTGTCTTTATCGGTAAATGCCCTGGATGCTTCTACTTTTTTCATCAAAGCTTTGCAATGATGTCGGTATGCATTTCCACCTCTGCAGTTTTTTACAGCCAGCTGCCTGGATTCTTCATCCAGAACTGTGCATACTGCAAAGCTGTCCGTATTGGTAAAGCGGACGCTGCATACTCTAGCGCCTTCCTGCATTCGTTCCTTTGCTGTCCGGGCATCGGAGTTCTCCTGCTTGACAGGTACATGGAACATGAGCCATTTTTCCTCATGGACCAGTGTTGGTGAAAGGATCGCCGCTTCCTTGGGGAAGGGACGTCCTGTAAGTCCACAGGATACCCAGATCCATTTCTTTCCGTTCCAGAGCTTCAGCACTACGGAGGTGTCTGTCAGGTCTCTGTACATTCCCTTGAAAAAGGTGATATTGGCATCGATCTTTTCGGGGAAGCTTTCAGCGCTTGCAGCGGTCTTTACTGCCATTGCAGCTTTGTTCATGGCAGATCTCCGAAAGTAAACGGGGAGCTTTCCGCCTGGCGGGATGTACTTTGGTTCTCTTCCGTCTCTTCCGGGAACAGTGAGTTTTTCCAGATGTCCCTGGATGGTCAGCAGATTTTCGGCCCAGAGCTCTTCTCTTTCTTTCAGGAGCTCATAGTAAAAGGCTACGGCTTCCCGATACAGGGCTTCGGTTGTTTCGATCATCTGCTTTTCCGGACAAAAGAGCCGCATTTTCCATGTTTTGATACTGTATCCTGTTTTCATGGCATCTCTTTCTGCTGTCAGGTATCGCTTAATATCTTCATTAGCGAAAAAGAGCTTGAAACACTGTTAAATGCTGTTTTTTTCGGCACAGTTGACCACGATTTTGACCACTAATAATTGGAAAGAAAAAGGAAAAAAGCTTGAAAAGTATTGATTTTACGCGGATTTACGCAAGAAAAAAGTGACCACTTTTTGTGACCACTAATGTTAGATTTCGATGATTATCAGACTGTTTATTTACTTTTTGATAGAAAACTGCTGCATATGATGCTTAAAAAACGACATTATTAGCATGCTTCATGTCTTTGGCACGCCTTGACAAAGGAAAATATCAATGGTATTCTTACATATGGCTGTAAAATATATCTTTTTTGGTCTGTGACTAATGAAGATAATAAGCGACACAAATCCCATAATCCACGAGCTGTCCAAGTATGTTTCCTCTTGTACCAGCTCTTTTTTTATGCCTATTCGACATTTCCCTCCCCAAATGCTATACTATACCCGCAGGCCGCGTGATCTGGCTTTTGGCCTGCTAAATTTCAGAAAAGGATTTTTTCTATGGAGAGAATTATTACCTATACGATCTCAACCGGGGATTCCGGGGAAAATGTTCTTGGATTTCTTCGGAAGAAGGGGTTTTCCAAACATATATTGACTACTATGAAGCGGGCGGAGCAGGCAATCCTGCTGAACGGGCAGCCGGCTTTTGGCAGAACGGTCCTGAGGGAGGGGGATGTTCTTCGGATCCTTGTTCCGGAAGAGACCGGGGACGGAGCGGAGCCTTCTATTATTCCGGTGCCGCTGCCTTTGGATATCCTGTATGAGGATGAGGATATCCTTGTGCTGAACAAGCCTGCTGATATGCCTGTGCATCCCTCTGCCGGGAACTACGAGAATACGCTTGCCAACGGTGTTGCCTGGTATTATAAGCAGCAGGGGAAGGCTTTTGTCTACCGCTGCATCAACCGGCTGGACAGGGATACCACCGGGGTGCTGGTGCTGGCCAAGAATCCTCTGAGCGGGGCTCTTCTCTCCGCCCAGATGAAGCAACGCCAGATCCGGCGTACCTATCTTGCACTTACTGACGGGATCCCGCCGGAAAGGGGGACGATCTCCGCTCCTGTTGCCAGAATGGATGCTTCTGTGATCACAAGGGAGGTTAATTTTGAGCGAGGGGAGGCTGCCGTGACTCATTATGAGCGTCTTGCGGTCAGCAACGGATATGCTCTTGTGGAGCTGCATCTGGATACGGGGCGGACTCATCAGATCCGGGTGCATATGAAGTATATCGGCTGTCCGCTGCCGGGGGATTTTCTGTATCATCCGGTTTTTGACCGGATCGGACGCCAGGCCCTGCATTCCTTCCAGCTGGAATTTGCACACCCCATCACCGGGGAGCCTATGTGTTTCCTGGCACCTGTGCCTGAGGATTTCCGCAGAGCATTTGCGTAATAAAAAAATCAGCTGTCCGGTAGGTATTTCCTGCACCGGCAGCTGATTTTTTTGTTGTTTTTATTTATTTTTTTTGTAGATCACAAGGAGTCCCTTGAGCAGAAGATCCTCATCCAGAATAATTTCTTTCTTACAGTGAGAAATGATTTTTTTTGCAAGACCGCCTGTTGCAATCACGGTTGTTTTCTCACCAAGCTCTTCTTCCACCCGGTCTATGATCCCGTCGATGGCTGCTGCGTTGCTGTAGAGCACGCCGCTTTTCATGCATTCGATGGTATTGCGCCCGATCACATGCTTCGGGGCATCGATGCTGATCCCGCTGAGCTGGGATGCTCTGGCTGTCAGTGCATCCAGGGATATTCCGATGCCAGGAAGGATCATTCCGCCAATGTATTGCTTTTTGCTGTTGACAACCGACACTGTAGTGGCAGTTCCCATATCGATCACAATAAACGGAACCGGATATTCATTTAATCCTGCCACAGCGTCTGCCACAAGATCCGCGCCCAGCTGTCCGGGGTTGTCCATCATGATGTTCAGACCTGTTTTTACTCCTGGTCCCAGGACCATGACTTCTTTTTTGAGGATCTTTTCTGCTGCCAGCTTGGCAATGTTGGTGATCTGCGGGACTACAGATGAAATGATACAGCCTTCTATGTCTGCCTTTTTGATGTGGTAGATTTCCAGTAAGGTTTTCAGATCTACGGCATATTCCAGTTCTGTTTTTGTTCTTACGGTAGCAAGTCTCTCGATGAAATATGTTTTTTGGTCATCGATGCAGCCCACAACTATGTTGGTATTTCCAATATCAATTGCTAATATCATAATTTTATTTTCCCTGTCTTTATGCTTTTGTCTTCTCACGGCTGATCTGTGCGGATGGGATCAGATGTGCCTTGGAAAGTGCAGCTCCCACTGCTCCTGTGATCACTGTGGAGGAAATCATTTCGCATACTGCATTGATCCCTACCATGAGACAGCAGCCGATGATGATGTTATGACCGCCCATCAGATTTTTTACATAATCGGTATTTCCGAACAGTCCTACAAGTGCTGCCATGAAGAACAGGGTATTCAGGAATGCGGAAAAGAATCCGGTTACTGCACATGCCACATAGGTATTGCTGACTTTTCGCATGCCTTTAAAAATATATCCGAGGCAGATACCGTCCAGAAGACGTGGGATGAAGCGCTGGATAAAGGCAAATACCGGATTGATACCGAAAAGCACAACTCCCATTGCGCTGGAGCCGCCTACTCCGATGCACTGGAGAAAGCTGGTCAGGCCGAAGATCGCACCTGCCACGGCTCCTCCTACGGGTCCGAGGACGACTGCACTGATGGCTACCGGGATCACGTTAAAGGAAATGGCCAGTGGCCCGATGTTCAGATATCCCAGTGGTGTGTAGGCCATCAGCAGAAGGATCGCTGCCATCAGGCCCAGTAACGTAAGCTGCGCTGTTGTAAATCTGTTGTTTTTCATTTCTTCTCCTCCTTGTTACCGTTCCGCTCTGTGAATATTTCCGGAAATACAGCATTTCCCGGCGTTTTCTGCGGATACAATACGGTGATGGAAAGCGGTGATCTTTTTGTTCCGCTTTTCGTTGTTAAAACCGGTTCCCTGACCGGCTCTGTAGCTATGCTTCTGCCTTTGTGGTAAGCAGAAGGATCTTATCCAGGATCTTTAACGCTGCATCCTCCTTGCTCATAAGCGGGAGGGACACTTCTTCATCCTGTGTGATAAGAGTCAGGACATTGGTATCTCCCTGGAATCCGGCGCCCTCTACCTTCAGGTTGTTGGCTGCCACCATATCCAGGTTTTTCTTCTCAAGCTTGGCTCTGGAATTACGGAGCATGTCTCTGGTCTCCATGGAAAATCCGCAGAGGAACTGACCCTGCTTCTTGTGCTGGCCCAGATATTTCAGAATGTCGTCTGTCCTCTCAAGCTCTATGGAAGCCTGATCGTCTTTTTTCTTAACCTTGTCTTCGCTGACCTGCTTCGGACGGTAGTCTGCCACTGCGGCAGCCTTGATGATGATATCCTGTTCATCACTTAAGCCGGTCACTGCCTCGAACATATCTCTGGCGGATGTCACAGGTACGACCTTCACAAAAAGGGGCGGCTCAATGGCAGTAGGTCCGCTTACCAGCGTAACCTCCGCTCCTCTGAGCATAGCCATTTTTGCAATGGCGTATCCCATCTTTCCGGATGAATGGTTGGTGAGACAGCGGACCGGGTCGATGGCCTCCTGGGTAGGTCCTGCCGTTACCAGGAGCTTTTTGCCGGCAAGGTCTTTCTGGAAGGCGGCTTCCTTCAGGATATATTCCAGAAGGGTTTCCGGCTCCGGCATTTTTCCGGCTCCGGTGTCCCCGCATGCCAGGTAGCCACTGGCCGGTGTGATCACCTCATATCCGTAGTTTTTCAGCTTCCGGATATTGTCCTGCACCACGGGATTCTCATACATGGCGGTATTCATGGCCGGTGCAAGGATCTTCTGACACCTGCAGGCCATTACCGTAGTGGTGAGCATATCGTCCGCAAGGCCGTTGGCCAGCTTTCCGATCACGTTTGCACTGGCTGGTGCGATCATCACAACATCTGCCTTCTTGGCAATGGATACGTGCTCTACCTGGAACTGAAAGTTCCGGTCAAAGGTATCCACCAGGCATTTATTCCCGGTCAGTGTTTCAAATGTGATCGGATTGATAAAGTTCGTTGCATTCTCTGTCATCAGTACATGGACATCTGCATGAAGCTTATGTAATGCACTTGCCAGATATGCGATCTTGTATGCAGCAATACTTCCTGTGATGCCAAGAAGCACTGTTTTCCCTTTCAGCATCCTTCTCCCTCCTGTCAGTCAACCATACGGATACTCTCGATCACCGGCTGCTGATCCTTTGCAATGGTTCCGTTGCCGTCTGTCGGCTTGGCATCCTTGCAGATCTGATCTACAATGTCCATCCCGGAGGTCACGTGTCCGAATGCAGCATAGTCGCCATCCAGATGTGTGGAATCGGACTGTACGATAAAAAACTGAGAGCTTGCGCTGTCCGGATCTGTGCTGCGGGCCATGGAAATGGTTCCTCTTACATGAGAAATATCGTTCTTCACTCCATTGCTGGAAAATTCGCCCTTGATGGTATCCTCTGCTCCGCCGGTTCCGTCTCCGTTTGGATCTCCGCCCTGGATCATAAATCCGTCAATGATCCGGTGGAAGGTCAGACCGTCATAAAAATTGTCCTGTACCAGCTTTACAAAATTTGTGACTGTGATGGGTGCGGTGTCTGCATCCAGCTCTACATCGATCTCGCCATAATCCTTTACGATGATGGCAGCATGATGGGTTCCTGTCAGCTGCTGGCTGGTATCGATCACAGTTGTTCCTGCCATTTGTGCATCCTCGGAACCATCGGAAAATTCTCCGTCTGCGCTGTCTGTATCCTCTGTACTGTCTGCGGAGCTGTCTGCAGAAGCTTCGGTTTCATGTGAGGTGTCCTCTGCATCACCGGAAGCCTCCTGATCATCGGCGCTTTCTTCATGGTCTGAAAAGCCTGCCGCCTCAGCCTCCTCCTCGGATACTGCATTGGCTGCTGTCTCTTCATCTACGCCTGTCTGTCCTTCTGAGGTTTCTTTCTCCAGAGATTCTTCCTTCTGGTCTGCTTTGTCAGAAGTACTGTCTGTGCTTCCGCATCCGGAAAGCATTCCTGCGGTAAGAGCTGTCGCAAATAATACGGCTAAAACCTTACGTTTCATATTTATAAGTCCTCCTTATCAGATCCCGAAAACGCCTGTTCCGGCATTTTCAGGTGAGCTTTTCACTCTCCCCCTGTAAGCTTTTCTCAGTTTAACATCATCTTTTCATAAAGTCAACTTTGCACGGAACCAGGTGCAGGATTCCCTTTGTTTTGCCTTGTATCTCTTCCGGTTCTCTGCTAAAATCATGTATGGAGCTTATTATGGGCTCCGTACATATAAGAAAGTGAGGAATCAACATGGAAAAGATCACAAGTTTTACCATTGACCATATCAAGCTTCAGCCTGGCGTATACGTTTCACGTAAGGATCCGGTTGGAGATCAGGTGATCACTACCTTCGATATCCGTATGACTTCTCCCAATGAGGAGCCTGTTATGAACACAGCCGAGCTTCACGCCATGGAGCATCTGGCAGCTACCTTCCTGCGGAACCATAAGGAGTTTGGCCCGAAGGTCATTTACTGGGGTCCTATGGGCTGCCGTACCGGAAATTATCTTCTTCTTAACGGGGATTATGAATCCAGAGATATCGTTCCGCTGATGATCGAGATGTTTGAATTTATCCGCGATTTTGAGGGTGAGATCCCGGGAGCTTCTCCCAAGGACTGCGGAAATTATCTGGATATGAACCTTGGCATGGCAAAATATCTGGCAAAGAAATTCCTGAACGAGGTTCTCTACGATATCAAGCCGGACCGTCTTGTTTATCCGGAATGATCTGCGGGTACGATCCGCTGGCATGATCCTTGTGTTCTGAACGGACTATATGCCGAAACAAAAAAACAGGCTACCTGTATCGATGTTCTTTCATCGGATACAGTTGCCTGTTTTTTATTATATCAAGGAGATATCTGCAATTAAAGCAGGATCAGGATTTCCCTGATCTGGTCAAAGCCTGTAGTCTGTGCTCTACTGTGCTGCTTCTGTGGTAGTATCTTCTGCGGTAGTATCTGCTGCCACTGCGCCCACCGGCGGTGTTGTGCTGACATAATCACCGGATGCGTAGCAGGTCTGGCCATTATAATCCACACGAATCCATCCATTGTCACAGACACCGGTACACTTCAGGGATTCTCCGGAAAGGACACCTGCCACAAATTCTGCCTCTGCGTTGGCGTCAGAACGTAAATTCACACCCTCCACTGCATAGTAAGTAGCATCCTGTGCCTGTACGTTAATGCCGCTTGGGGTCTGCTCCGTAGCTGCTGTCTGTGCTGCGGGATCTGTTGCCGCTGCTGCTCCGTCTGCCGTGGAATCCGCTGCCGCTGCTGTTCCGTCTGCTGTGGAATCTGCTGCCGCTGCTTCTGGTGTAGGTGTTGCAGTTGCCTTCGGCTTCTCTGTGGGCTCCGGCGTCGGTGTGGAATCTACTACTGTTACCACTGCATCGGTTCCTTCCTCATATCCACAGCCCTGTGCAAGGAAAGCCGCGCCTATTATCAAAGCCATAATACATTTTTTCTTCATGTTATCTGATTCCTCCTTATACGCCGGTAAAAAATTCTCTGCGTCCAATATACACGATTCTGCAATATTATGCAAGTCCTGGCCGGTTCTTTCACATATTTACCGGCTCAAAAAGCACCCGGACAGTTCCGCCGCAGATCATTCCCAGATCTCCTGCCCCCTGTCCCAGCTCGTAAACCTTTGTTTCCGTATTTCGGATATTTACTGCGTGTTTTCCGGCTTCAAACTCCACTTTTCCGCCGCCGATGCTTCCTGCCGTGCTTCCGTCCCGGAATACGAACATCTTGCTCCCAGTTCCTCTTGGTGAGGAGCCCTTCTTCTCGATGATCGTGACCATGGTTCCCGGTGTCCTGCGGCGTACTGCTGCCTCCACCTCCTCATCACAGTAGGTGCGGAAATGCCGGTTCTTTTCCTGC
This sequence comes from Blautia sp. 2227st1_G12_2227SCRN_220401, assembly GCF_039062885.1. Lineage (NCBI taxonomy): Bacteria > Bacillati > Bacillota > Clostridia > Lachnospirales > Lachnospiraceae > Blautia > Blautia sp. 2227st1_G12_2227SCRN_220401. The sequence continues at coordinate 48,210 of NZ_JBCLNI010000024.1, forward strand.
ACGATCTCTGCCATGATGCTCACGGCGATCTCAGCCGGCATCTGTCCTCCGATGGGAAGTCCGATGGGGGCATGGATCTGATCCAGCTGTTCCTCCATAAAGCCCTCTTTCAGGAGCTTTTCCCTGGTGATCCGCACCTTTGTCCTGCTTCCGATCATTCCGAAATATGCAAAGGGTCTCTTAAGGATCGCTCTTGCACAGGCGGAATCTCCCAGATGGCCTCGTGTCACCACTACATAGTAGGCATTTTCATAGGGAGGGATCCTGTCGGACAGGGTATCAAAATCTCCAAAGATTCTCTCATCTACCATGGGAAATCTTTCCTCCGTCACAAATTCCTCCCGGTCATCCATGACTGTTACATGAAAGCCCAGCATCCTGCCGATCTCTGCTACCGGAAGAGAAACATGGCCGCCACCCAGTATGATCAGCCTGGGATTCTTCTCGTAGGTTTCCACAAATATCTCCCGGTCTCCGTTTTTCACAACGCCGGTTTCCACAGCTGCTTCCACGGAAGCCTTCAGGAATTCTTCTGCTTCTTTATTTCTTTCTGCTCCCTCCGGATAAAAAAAGCTGTTTTCTTCCAAAAGATATTTCAGCCCGGCATCCTTTCCGTTCAGAAGGATTCCTGTTTTTACACGCCCTCTTTTTTCTACCACATCATATATTGTCTGATACATTCTCTGTGTCCTTTCTGTCCGTCTTTCGCTGTTTATTCCGCGGCAAGCTCCTTTACCGCCCCGACAGCAGTGTCCACCTCTTCTTCCGTATTAAAATAAGAAAAGCTGAAGCGGACGGCTCCTGTTTTTTCGGTTCCCAGTGCTTTGTGCATCAGCGGTGCACAGTGGCCGCCGGCTCTTACACTGATCCCGTACTCTTCATCAAGGACCATGGCCACCTCTGCCGAGTCCATCCCTGCAATATTCAGAGTCACCACAGGGGAGCGTTCTTCCCTGGAAAAATCCCCGTACAGGGTGACTCCCGGAATTTCCTTTACCTGGTCATAAAAACGCCACATCAGCTGCTGCTCTCTTTTTCGGATCTGTTCTGTTCCAATTTCGGTAATCCAGCTGATGGCTGCGCCAAGACCTGCGATCCCGTGACTGTTCAGGGTGCCTGCCTCCAGTGTCTCCGGCATATCCTGCGGATGCTCTCTCTGAAAGGTGAGGACGCCGCTTCCGCCTACCTTCAGAGGCTCCACAGATACCCCCGGCCGGACACAGATGGCGCCTGTGCCCTGTGGGCCCATAAGGCCCTTATGTCCGGAAAAGCAAAGAATATCTATATGATCTTTTTTCATAGAAATCGGAAATACTCCTGCTGTCTGAGCAGCATCCACAATAAAAAGCTTCTGGTGCTTCTGTGCGATCTCACCGATGGCATGGATATCATTGAGATTTCCTGTCAGATTGGAAGCGTGGGTACAGACGATCACCTTCGTCTCCGGACGGATGGCTGCTTCAAGCTCCGTAAGGGAGATCCGTCCCTTGCGGTCTGCCGGCAGGATCGTAAGCTTCATGCCCTTTTTTTCCAGGCGGTACAGCGGACGGAGCACACTGTTGTGATCCATCTCCGTACAGATCGCATGGATAGTTCCCTCCTCTGGATGAAGTGTTCCCTGCAGGGCGATATTGAGCGCTTCCGTGTCATTGGATGTAAAGGCCACACATTCCGGTCCCCATACGTCAAACATCTCTGCGATCTGGCATCTTGTATTAAAAATAAGCCTTGAGGCTGCCATTGCTTCGCCGCTGCTGCCCCTTCCGCTGTTTCCTGCATGCTGCATTGCTTCCACCACAGCACGCAGCACACAGTCCGGCTTATGAAAGCTTGTAGCCGCGTTATCCAGATAAATCATTTGACCCTCCTTGTGATTTTTATCAAATACCTTTATAATAAACTCTGGCTTTATTTTATACTATCCGAGGAGGTTTTCCAATGAAAAAAACATCTTTTTTCAACAGTCTGCCATTTAAGCTGTTGGTCGCCGTGATCCTGGGGATCATAGCCGGGCTTATCCTGAACCGGTACAGCACCAACGGAATCTCCATGGCAGTTCTTAATATCACAGTTACTATCAAGTACATTCTGGGCCAGCTCATTACCTTCTGCGTGCCGCTGATCGTGCTGGGATTTATCGCTCCGTCCATTACCAGGCTTGGCAAAAATGCTTCGCTGATGCTGGGTGTTGCGGTTGTCCTCGCTTACGGCTCCTCTGTTGGCGCAGCGCTTTTTTCCACAGCCTCTGGCTTTCTCATCATTCCACATCTGTCCATCCATTCCTATGCTGCAGGACTGAAGCGGCTGCCGGAGGTGATCTTTGAGCTGGAGATCCCGCAGATCATGTCCGTTATGAGTGCTCTTGTTTTTGCAATGATGCTGGGACTTGCTGCCACCTGGACAAAGGCAAAGCTGATCACTGGGCTCCTGGATGAATTTCAGAAAATCGTTCTTTCTCTGGTGGCTCGGATTATCATCCCCATTCTTCCGTTATTTATCGGCACTACCTTCTGCGGCCTTGCCTACGAGGGAACCATCACCAGACAGCTGCCTGTTTTTCTGAAGATCATCGTACTGGTGCTTGCCGGGCATTTTCTCTGGATGGCTCTTCTTTACATCCTTGCAGGAATCTATTCTGGAGAAAATCCTCTGGAGGTTGTCCGCCATTATGGTCCTGCCTATCTGACTGCCGTAGGGACCATGTCATCTGCAGCCACACTGGCCGTTGCACTGCAGTGTGCCTCCAAGGCAAAACCTCTCCGCAAGGATCTGGTCAGCTTCGGGATCCCTCTGTTTGCAAACATCCATCTCTGTGGTTCCGTTCTGACAGAGGTTTTCTTCTGTATGGCGATTTCGAAGATCCTGTACGGTTCCGTTCCAACGCCGGGTACCATGGTTCTGTTCTGCCTTCTTCTGGGTATCTTTGCCATCGGAGCTCCCGGTGTTCCCGGCGGAACCGTCATGGCATCCCTTGGCATCATCACCGGGATACTGAAATTCGACAGCTCCGGCACTGCACTGATGCTTACCATCTTTGCACTGCAGGACAGCTTCGGAACTGCATGCAACGTGACCGGCGACGGTGCACTGACACTGATGCTTACCGGCTATGCAAAGCGCCATCATATTGAGGAGGATGATATAAGTAACTAAATATATTGCAAAAAGATATTAAATGTGTTTAAATATACTTATGGAGGTATATTATGGACACATCAAATATCACAAATTATAAACCAAAAGATTTTGCGGAATTATTAGGTGTTTCTGTAAAAACGCTTCAGAGATGGGACAGAGAGGGAATCTTAAAAGCAAACCGAACTCCAAC
>NZ_JBCLNI010000025.1:0-50762 GCF_039062885.1 Blautia sp. 2227st1_G12_2227SCRN_220401
GGATATCAAGAGCAAGATCACACCAAGGACCAAGGCGATCGTTATCATCAATCCCAATAACCCTACAGGTGCAGTATATCCGAAGGAGATCCTGGAACAGATTGCAGACATTGCAAGAGAAAATGAGCTGATCATCTTTTCTGATGAGATCTATGACCGTCTTGTTATGGATGGATATAAACATACATCGATTGCATCCCTTGCACCCGATGTGTTCTGTGTAACATTTTCAGGATTGTCCAAGTCTCATATGATCGCAGGTTTCCGCATCGGATGGATGATTTTAAGTGGTGCAAAAAGTAAGGCGAAGGGTTATATAGAGGGAATCAATATGCTCTCTTCCATGCGTCTCTGTTCAAATGTTCCGGCACAGTCCATTGTACAGACTGCACTTGGCGGATATCAGAGTGTCAATGAATATACGCAGCCGGGCGGACGTGTTTATGAGCAGAGAGACTTTATTTACAAGGCACTGAATGATATTCCGGGAATTTCCGTTGTAAAACCACATGCGGCATTTTATATATTCCCGAAGATCGATACTGAGAAATTCAATATTTTCAATGATGAACAGTTTGCTTTGGATTTTCTTCATGAGAAACAGGTGCTTGTTGTTCCGGGCAAGGGATTCAACTGGAACCAGCCGGATCACTTCCGTATTGTTTATCTGCCGGATATCCGCCAGCTTGACAAGGCAATGAAGAAGATGAAAGAGTTCTTTGCTACATATAAGCAGGGCTGATCGCAGATAGACAAGAAGAGATTTGCGATCCGCATTCGCTGCCTGCTCATAACCGATAAACTGTAAAGCAGGTATTCGGTTATATTTTCGGCATAGACCGGAACCGAAAAAAATGTTATAATATATCTGAAATATCCCGGCCAGCTACGCCGGGATATACAAATAAGACCAGAATTGCTTGAGAGGGGAATGAGGAGGGACCGTTATCGAACAGCAATAAAACAGAAATCGAAAGGGGAAATAACTGATGAGCAAATTCAACATGAAAGTGACACCTGAGATTGAGAAACTTACCCAGATCTGTCGTGAGAATGACAAACTGGATCTGTCTTTATATGGTAAATACGATGTCAAGCGAGGCTTGCGTGACCTGAATGGAAAGGGTGTCCTTGCAGGACTGACCCAGATCTCCAATGTCCAGGCAACGAAGATCGTGGACGGAAAAGAGGTTCCCTGCGCAGGTAAGCTTTCTTATCGCGGGTATGACATTAAGGATCTGACAAATGGTTTTATCAATGACCGGCGCTTCGGCTTTGAGGAAGTAACCTATCTGCTTCTTTTCGGAAAGCTTCCGGATCAGGAAGAACTGAATGGATTTTCCGGGATTCTTGCGAACCAGCGTATGCTTCCGCGGAATTTTGTAAGGGATGTCATTATGAAGGCACCATCCAGAGATATTATGAACGCTCTGTCAAGAAGCGTGCTGACACTTTATTCCTACGACAAAGACCCGGATAATATTGAACTGGAGAATGTGCTCCGTCAGTGTATCAACCTGATCAGTGTTTTCCCGCTGTTATCTGTTTATGCATATCAGGTCTATAACCACTATGAGAGAGGCGAGAGTCTTTATATCCATCAGCCTAAAAAGGAGCTTTCCACAGCTGAGAATATCCTGCGTCTGTTAAGACCGGATAAGAAGTATACGGCACTGGAGGCAGAGATCCTTGATATTGCTCTGATCCTTCATATGGAGCATGGCGGTGGTAATAACTCTACTTTTACTACACATGTGGTTTCCTCTTCCGGGACAGATACGTATTCTGCGATCGCGGCAGCACTAGGTTCTCTGAAAGGCCCGAAACACGGCGGTGCCAACATCAAAGTCGTAAAAATGTTTAACGATATGCGTAAACATGTACATGACTACAGTGATGAAGAGGAGATCAGTGCATACCTTAAGAAGCTTCTTCATAAAGAGGCCTTTGATAAACGTGGACTGATCTATGGTATGGGACATGCGATCTATTCTGTTTCAGATCCACGTGCAGAAGTCTTTAAAGGCTATGTGGAACAGCTTGCAAGAGAAAAGGGCAGAATGAAGGATTATCAGCTGTATGCTGCAGTAGAGCGTCTTGCACCAAAGGTTATCGCAGAGGAGCGTAAGATCTATAAGGGTGTCAGTGCCAATGTGGATTTTTACAGCGGATTTGTTTACAGCATGCTGGATCTGCCGCTGGAGCTTTACACACCGATGTTTGCTATTGCACGTATCGTAGGCTGGAGCGCACATCGTATGGAAGAGCTTATCAATGTGGATAAGATCATCCGTCCCGCATATAAGAATGTCCTTCCGGAAGCAGAGTATATTCCTCTTTGCGAGCGATAGGAAAGGACTGAGGTGGAATAGATGTTCAGATGCTTTTTTCCGGATGAATATCTGGATTCTGCGTATGGGATCGATTATGAGAAGCTTTACAGAGAAGGATACAGAGGGCTGCTCTTTGATATCGATAATACCATTGTTCCCCACGGGGCACCGGCAGATGACCGGGCAAAGAAACTGTTTGAAAAGCTGAGGGCTCTCGGGTTTCGATACTGTTTTGTATCCAATAACCAGAAACCTCGTGTGGAGCCCTTTGCCAAAGCAGTAGAGGGGGATTTTATAGAAAATGCCCATAAACCGGCTGTGAAAAATTATAAAAAAGCCTGCCAGGTGATCGGAATCGATCTTGACAGGACGATCTTTATAGGAGATCAGTTGTTTACGGATATTTATGGAGCAAAGAGAGCAGGGATCCGGACGATCCTTGTGAAACCGATTCATCCAAAAGAGGAGATCCAGATCGTACTGAAGCGATATCTGGAAAAAATAGTATTACATTTTTACCAAAAAGAGGAGGGAAAGAATTCATGAACCATATTGTAATCATCGGCTTTATGGGTTCAGGAAAGACACGAGTTGGAAAGAGACTGGCGAAGGACCTGGGGCTTCCGTTTATTGACGTGGACAGACTGATCGTGAAAAAAATGAACATGTCAGTAAAGGAGGTATTTGAACGCTTTGGAGAAGCATTTTACCGTGCGCTGGAGACTATGGCAGTCAAGGAACTGTCCACAGACAGCGAACGGAAGGTAATCTCTGTAAGTGCGGGATTGCCTCTTCAGGAGCAGAACCAGAAATATCTCCAGAGTATGGGAACGATCATCTATCTGAAGGGATCTGCTGCAACGTTGATCAAACGTCTGGAAGGAAGTAACAATCCCACATTGGAAGGAACTGAGAATAAAGAAGAGAAGATCAAGAAACTTCTGAAACAGAGAGATCCGGTTTATGAGAAGTTTGCGGACATTAAAGTTGTCACAGGAGTGAAGCCTTTTGATGAGCTGATCGCAGAAATTGAAGAAAAATTGAAGGCTTAAACAAAAAAACAGTTGAAAAATGGCAAAAGGTATTATAGAATAATCCATAGCGAAAAAGAACCGCATATATTAAGGAGGAAATATTTATGATTTCAGCAGGTGATTTCAAAAATGGTATCACACTTGAAATTGATGGAAACGTATGTCAGATCGTTGAATTCCAGCATGTAAAACCAGGAAAAGGCGCAGCCTTTGTAAGAACAAAATACAAGAACATTATCACAGGCTCTGTAGTAGAGAAATCCTTCCGTCCTACAGAGAAATTCCCGGCAGCACGTATTGAGCGTGTAGATATGCAGTATCTGTATCAGGATGGTGGTTTATACTACTTCATGAATACAGAGACATATGATCAGGTTGGTCTTACAGAGGAGCAGGTTGGCGATTCTCTGAAATTTGTTAAGGATAATGAGATGGTTAAGGTTTGCTCTCATAACGGAGAGGTATTCGCAATCGAGCCACCTCTTTTTGTAGAGCTTGAGGTTATTGAGACAGAGCCAGGATTCGCAGGAAATACAGCACAGGGTGCTACCAAACCGGCAACTGTTGAGACAGGTGCACAGGTTCAGGTTCCTCTGTTCGTAAACCAGGGCGACAAACTGAAGATCGATACAAGAACAGGTGAGTATCTCTCACGTGTATAATGCAGCAAAAAACCCGCGTAAGCGGGTTTTTTTGTGCCATAAAATTAAAAGATCATTTTGACAGTATTTAAAATACCAAAGTTTGAATGCATATTCCAGACTGTACAGGTAAGAAAAAACGGTACAGTCTGGACTTTTTTTGAAATATCCTTGACACGAAAAATCATTCTGGTATAATTAAACCCAGTCAAAAAACTGACTAAGAAGTTCGTCTGTCCACCAGAGATGACCGGAAATGATCCTGTCACAGAAGTCTTTTAAGGGCTTGTACTGGTTTCGACGGGGGCTTTGAAGTTAGGGAAGCCATCCGCAGACTCCTGGACTGCGTACCAACCGGGAACTAAATATAAACGCAGACGAAAAGTTAGCGTTAGCAGCCTAAGCTGCTCGTCAGCCCCGTTGCACTCACACATCGGGAATCTGGCGTCGACCATGTGAGAAACCTTGCCGGGTAAGCTTTGCCCCGGTAGATGTATCATGAAGCTACTGAAGCAGTAAGCCTGTCGGTGGGCGTACTGCTGAGGGAATGTTAAATCAGCGACTGTGATGGGAGATGCCTTAAGGGATAGGCTTTCGGACAGGGGTTCGATTCCCCTCAGGTCCATTTATGGAACGTCCCGGAAAGACAGCATTTATGCGGCTTTCCGGGAATTTTTTTTACTTTCTTTATTACTCGTGGATATCAGGGAATTCTTCGCAGATACAGAAAGCGATGGTGATAGAATGAAAAAAACTCTGCTTAACAGAAAAAAGCAGAATAAGAAATCTGATTATTATGATTATAATCTGGTAGCTGTTATTGTACTGCTGGTGTGCTTTGGACTGGTCATGCTTTACAGTACCAGTTCATATATGGCAGAAGTGAATTATGGCAACGATATGTTTTATTTTAAGAAACAGGTACTGATCAGTGCAGCATGTCTGATCGGAGCGTTATTTATTTCAAAAATACTGGATTATCATATCCTTCTTCCTTTTACAACTGCGTTGTATGTGGCTTCGCTGATCCTTATGGGACTTGTGCGGACTCCGCTGGGACATTCCTCTCATGGTGCTACCAGATGGCTGTATATCGGACCGATCAACTTTCAGCCTGCCGAGCTGGCAAAGATCGCGGTTATTATCATGATGGCTTACATGATCGGAAAAATGGGACGAAAGGTGAAAACTTTAAAGAGCTGTATGATCCTGGGACTTCCGGGGGCAGGACTTGCGCTTGCGGCTTATATACTTACAGATAACCTGAGTACAGCCATGATCATTTTGGGAATAACAGTTGGAATGGTGTTTGTGGCACATCCGGATATGCGTCCGTTTATTGCTGTGGCAGCGGCAGGAGTGATCCTTATTGTGATCGGAGTACTTTTTCTGGTTGCGACGACCAAGAATAGTGACAGCTTCCGTGTTATGCGAGTACTTGTATGGCTTCAGCCTGAGAAATATTCCGATGAAGGCGGTTATCAGACGCTGCAGGCATTGTATGCCATTGGCTCCGGAGGGCTTTTTGGCCGCGGGCTTGGAAATAGTATCCAGAAGCTTGGAAGTGTTCCGGAAGCACAAAATGATATGATCTTTTCAATTATCTGTGAGGAGCTTGGAATTTTCGGAGGGATTTTTGTACTGATCCTGTTCGGATATCTTTTGTACAGGTTGTTTTTTATTGCGCAGAATGCACCGGATCTGTTTGGCTCACTGATCGTTACCGGGATTTTTATACATATTGCGCTGCAGGTGATCCTTAACATTGCCGTTGTACTGAATCTGATGCCCAATACAGGTGTCACCTTGCCCTTTATCAGTTACGGAGGAACGTCCATTGTGTTCCTGATGCTGGAGATGGCAATAGCTCTCAGCGTGGCCCGTCAGATAAAATTTCAAGAGTAAAATAGTTTTAAAATCAAAATATTTTTGCTCTGGAGCCATTTTTTGGGAAAATCCTCTTGACAACTGTTTTTGCAGACTATATACTTTGCTCAAAAAGAGGAAACAGATTCGATCTGTAACGATTAAAGGAGAGAATAAGACATGTTAGAAAAAATGAAAGAAATGCTTGCAGAGCAGTTAAATTGTGAGGCATCTACAATCACACCGGAGACATCTTTCAAGGATGATCTTGGTGCAGATTCTCTTGACCTGTTTGAACTGGTCATGGCTCTTGAGGATGAGTACAATGTTGAGATCCCGGCAGAGGAGCTTACAGATCTGAACACAGTTGGAGATGTGATCGATTATCTTAAGAACAAAGGCGTAGAAGCATAAGCAGAAATCTAGGATCCTCTGGGACGACAGTGTCTCAGAGGATTTTTTTTGTATATGCGAAGATACATGAGAGGGATGGCAGGGTATTCCGCCGGAAAACCTATGGACATTTTGAAGGATTTGGGTATATAATAGCACCTATAAAGAGAAACAACAAAAATGAGGAGAAAAGAAATGACAAAGATCAGAACAAGATTTGCACCGAGCCCTACAGGAAGAATGCATGTGGGTAATTTAAGAACAGCTCTTTATGCTTATTTGATCACAAAACATGAAGGCGGAGATTTTATCCTCCGTATTGAAGATACAGACCAGGAACGTTATGTGGAGGGAGCTGTAGATATCATCTACCGTACTCTTGAGAAAACAGGACTTCTCCATGATGAGGGACCGGACAAGGATGGCGGATTTGGCCCGTATGTACAGAGCGAGCGTCAGGCAACAGGCATGTATCTGAAATATGCCAAACAGCTTATTGAGCAGGGAGATGCATATTACTGCTTCTGCGGCAAGGAAGAACTGGAAAGCATGAAACGTACTGTTGCAGGTAAGGAGATCTCTATTTATGACAAGAGATGTCTCCATCTTTCCAAGGAAGAGGTTCAGCGCCGTCTGGATGCAGGTGAGCCGCATGTTATCCGCTTTAATATGCCAACAGAGGGAACCACTACATTCCATGATGTTATTTACGGAGATATCACCGTTAACAATGAGGAGATGGAGGATTTGATCCTGATCAAATCTGACGGTTATCCGACCTACAACTTCGCAAATGTAATTGATGATCACCTTATGGGAATCACACATGTTGTAAGAGGTAACGAATACCTTTCCTCTTCACCGAAGTATAATCGTATTTATGAGGCATTCGGATGGGAAATCCCGACCTATGTTCACTGTCCGCTGATCACAGACGAGACACATCAGAAGCTTTCCAAGAGATGTGGACATTCTTCCTATGAAGATCTGATCGATCAGGGATTTGTGACAGAGGCAGTGATTAACTATGTTGCACTCCTTGGATGGAGCCCGGCAGACAACCGTGAGATCTTTTCTCTTCCGGAGCTTGTGGAGGCATTTGATTATCATCATATCAACAAATCACCGGCAGTTTTTGACATTGCCAAGCTGAAATGGATGAATGGTGAGTATATCAAGAAGATGGATCCGGAGGCATTCTATGAGAGAGCACTTCCGTATCTGAAAGAAGTTCTGAAAAAAGACTTTGATCTTAAGAAGATCGCAGGAATGGTTCAGACCAGAATTGAAGTATTCCCGGATATTCCGGAGCTTGTAGATTTCTTTGAGGCAGTTCCGGAGTATGACAGTGCGATGTACCGTCACAAAAAGATGAAAACAACAGAGGAGACTTCTCTTGCAGTTCTCAAGGAAGTGCTTCCGGTACTGGAAGCGCAGGAGGATTATACCAATGATCCGCTGTATGCATCTTTAAGCGCTTTTGTAAAGGAGCACGGATATAAGAATGGTTATGTTATGTGGCCGCTTCGTACAGCAGTATCCGGCAAGCAGATGACACCGGCCGGTGCAACAGAGATCATGGAGATCATTGGCAAGGAAGAGACACTGAAACGTGTACATGCAGCAATCGAAAAGCTTGAAAATAAATAAGAGTGTGATCGATAATCCAGTTATGAAACGAAATCCATCTCAGAAAAGGGCGATCGCCCACCTGTCAGGACCTATGATGGTTCTGGCAGGCCCCGGTTCGGGGAAAACTTCCGTCATAGTAGAAAGAACAGCACATATGATCCAGGAAGGGAAGATACCGGCTTCCTCTGTTCTTGTTGTGACTTTTTCCAGGGCAGCAGCAGTGGAAATGAAAGAACGGTTTCTGAAATTTACCGGTGTTCAGCGAACCGGCGTTACTTTCGGGACTTTTCACGGAGTGTTTTACGGGATCCTCAAACAGGCTTATGGTCTGAATGGAGGAAATATCCTGTCAGAAGAAGAAAAATATGCGATCTTAAGAGAACTGGTGGTAAACTGTGCTGCAGAACAGTCCCAGGAAGGGGATTTTGTGGAAGATATTGCCAAGGAGATCAGTGTTGTAAAAGGTGGAAGGATCTCTCTGGAACATTATTATTCTTCCTGCTGCCCGGATGAAGTATTCCGACAGATTTTTCAGGGATATCGAAAAGTCCTGAATGAAAGAAGAAAACTTGACTTTGATGATATGCTGTTAAGCTGTTATGAACTTCTGAAAAAGCGAAAAGATATCCTGTCTGCATGGCAGAAGAAGTTTCACTATATTCTGGTGGATGAGTTTCAGGATATCAATCATCTTCAGTATGATATCGTGAAGATGCTGGCAGCACCGGAGAACAATCTGTTTGTGGTGGGAGACGATGATCAGTCTATCTATCATTTCCGTGGCGCTCACCCGGAGATCATGCTGAATTTCCCGGAAGATTTTAAAAATGCGGAGACGGTGATCCTGAATATCAATTACCGGTGCAGTGGAAATATCTTGGATACAGCCATGAAGGTGATCGATCATAATGAAAACCGTTATGTGAAAAAACTTTCCACACCAAATGAACCGGGAGAGCCGGTGCAGATAAAAGAATTTCGAAATCCCAGAGACGAATATATGGCAGTTGCAGGCCTGCTGCGGAATCGGATGGAAGAAGGGGATAATATTGAAGATACAGCGCTGCTTTTCAGGACTAATCAGGAAGCCGAAGGACTGGTCGCTGCGTTGATGGAGTATGGGGTTCCTTTCACTATGAAGGAAAAACTGCCCAACCTGTTCCGACACTGGATCTGCCGGAATATGATCGCTTATTTGAAAATGGCAGAAGGAGACCGGAGCCGCAGTACATTTCTGGAGATCATGAACCGGCCAAACCGATACATAGCCAGAGACGCTCTGACAGAAAAAAACATTGATTTTAAAGCATTGGGAGAGTTTTACAAAGACAAGGACTGGATGTGTGACAGGATCACAACGATGGAGACACATCTTCGGATCTTAAAGACTATGGCCCCTTATGCAGCCATTAATTTTATCCGGAATGGCATGGGATACGAAGAATACTTGCAGGAATATGCAAGGTATCGTAAAATAAAACCGGAAGAGCTTATGGAAACCCTGAACCGGATCCATGAAAGTGCCAGAGGAATGAAAACATTGGAAGAATGGATGGCCTATATGGACGAGTATACCAGAAAGCTGGAAGAACAGGCGAAGAAACAGGATGTGAAACGGGAAGGAGTGGTGATATCCACTCTTCATGCGGTCAAAGGTCTGGAATATGACAATGTATATATCATGAATGTAAATGAAGGCAGCATGCCTTATCGGAAGGCAGTCCTGGAGGCACATCTGGAGGAAGAACGGAGGCTTTTCTACGTTGGTATGACACGGGCAAAGAAGAAACTCTGCCTGTATTATGTAAGACAGCAGTATGAGAAGGAACGGGAACCGTCCCGTTTTCTTGAGGAGGCCGGATTATGAATGGGATTATTTATTATACGAAGATCAGAGATGAATATAACAGCAAGAACATGGAGCATATGATCGGGGAAAAGCTTCTGGAAATCGGACTTGAGCGGGAATTTGGACGGAAGCTTGCTTTTGAGCCTCGGTCAAAGGGGGAACATGGGAAACCGTTTTTTACCCTGCTTCCAAGAATTCATTATAATATCACACATTCCGGAAAATATGTGATGTGTCTGTTTGCCGGAGAAGAGGTGGGCATTGATGTGCAGATCCACAAGAAGGTAAATTACGAACGGCTCCTTGAAAGAATGGTGCCGGCAGATATGATACGGGAAATCCTGGATGCAGATGATATGGAGAAAGCCTTTTTTGCCCAGTGGGTTTTGAGAGAGGCATATATCAAATGGACCGGAGAGGGACTGTCCAGGGATCTGCGTACGATTTCCATGGATAAGGGAAATTACATAATGCTGGAGCTGGAACCGGGATACAGTGGTGCGATCTGGTCCAGAGACAGCCTGGAATTACGATTTGAATACGAAGACATCATTTTGAGATAGCAAATAGAGACGATGAAATGAACAAAGAGATGAAACACAGCTTCAGGATTTTCATTCTGAAGATCCTGGCAGTTGTTTTTGTGCTGTGCATATGTTATTTTTTATATGCATTTGTTTACCGTGCAAAAACTGAGCTGCCCACAAAAGCTGTGGTGACAAACCGAGGTGCTGCAGTGTATACACTGCGGGGACAGAAACAGATGCTTTCCCAGAAAGAGGATTTTTCTTATTTTGCCTTTGATGGGAGAGAAAAAGAGAAGGAATATGGAACATATGTCATTCCCGGGCTGAAGAATACCAGGACGCTGCTCACAAAAAAAGGTGCCACTCCTGCCATGTGTACATCCATGACGCCTCAGGGACTGGCGGTTACAGAGGATTATGTGCTGGTCAGCGCTTACTGCAGCACACAGAAACATAATTCGGTCATTTATGTGATCGATAAGGAAAAGCATAATTTTATTAAAGAAGTGATACTGCCTGGACAGCCTCATGTGGGAGGACTTGCCTATGACCCGGAGCATAAGTTATTATGGTATTCCTCCAATATCAACGGGATCGCACAGGCAGTGAGTATAAAGATGGATACAATAGAAGCCTACGATTATGATGACAGCCATCTGCCGGTGGATACTTTCCAGATAGTCAGTCTTTATGGGATCGTGAGAGATTCTTTTATGACCTTTTATGAGGGGTGTCTGTATGTAGGCTGCTTTGAAAAATATAACGAAAGTGTAATTGCACGATACGGAGTTGACGAAGAGGGAAAACTGATCAATACCATGGACGAGAAACTGGGCATGGATTTTGAAATGGCAGTTCCGTTGGATTATTCCACCATATCGGAGCAGGTTCAGGGAATTGCTTTTTATAATGATAAGCTTTTGATCTCTCATTCTTTTGGAATCCTGCCATCCAGGCTGGTATTTTATGAACAATCCGATAAGCGTTTGTATGTAAACGAGAATTCTGCCAGAACTTATCGTTTTCCGGAACGACTGGAACAGATCGTGGTGGAGGGTGACAGTCTTTATGTGATGTTTGAATCCTGTGCCTATGCATACCGTGCGTCCTCCGTAAATATTGTGGATCGGGTCCTGAAGCTGAATCTTTCGAAGATGGAGACCTATGACGAAGAAGAAAGTCTTTTTTTTCTGTCGGAATAAAGAAAAAACGAGAGAGCATCAAAAAAGACAACAGGTACTAAATCCGGCATGTCCGCAATATATTTAAGTGTAAGAGGTGAAAACATGGACGCAAACCAGATCCAGAACCTGTTTGCCAGTAATGTCCGCCAGCTTCTGGTGGATGCAGACCTTGATTATGATAAATTATATGAGATACGTCTCCGCGTAGGAAGACCTCTGTTCCTCACTTATGATGGGGGAGAATGTTTCCTCCGGCAAAAAGATACAGAACCTTATCTGGTTACGCGGGAAGATCTTAAGGAAACACTGGAGTATGTCAGCGGTTATTCCCTGTATGCTTATGAAGATGAGATTCGCCAGGGGTTTTTGAGTGTACAGGGTGGGCACCGTGTAGGAGTTACCGGAAAGGTGATCCTGGACGGAAACCGTATCCGTGGGATGAAATATATTTCCTGCATCAATGTCCGTCTGGCACATGAGATCCAGGGATGTGCAGAAGAAGTGCTGCCATATATCCAGACAAGAGAGCAGATCATGCATACCTTGATCGTCTCTCCGCCCAGATGTGGGAAGACCACGCTTCTTCGGGATATCATCCGGCAGATGAGTAATGGATGGGGAAATATTTCCGGTGTTACGGTAGGAGTAGTCGATGAGCGCAGTGAGCTGGCCGGATGCTATCAGGGGATCCCTCAGAATGACCTTGGAATGCGTACGGATATCCTGGACGGCTGTCCGAAAGCAGAAGGGATGCAGATGCTGATCCGGTCAATGTCGCCGGTTGTGGTTGCTGTGGATGAACTTGGAAAAGAAGAAGATTTCAAGGCTGTGGAATCAGTTATCCACTGTGGATGTCGTCTGATCGCAACTGCACATGGAGCTTCCATGGAAGAAACATTATCCCAGCCGTTTTTCCGGAAATTGTGGGAAGCGCGGGTTTTCCAGAGATATATTTTTCTGGGAAAGCATGAACGTGCAGGAATCGTGGAAGGAATCTATGATGAAAACGGGAAATGCCTATGTACCGGATTGTAGGATGTATTCTGGTAGTGGTTGCAGGAGCCGGAATGGGATTTTCCGGAAGTATGAGACTTTCGGAGCAGATTCGTATACTGGAAAAACTGCTTCAGATGGTGATCTGCCTGAAAGGCGAGATCCGCTGCGGGAATGCATCACTGCCGGATGCTTTTTATGGAGCAGCAGGAAGAATGAATGGAAAATACAGAGAGTTTCTCATCAGTGCCGCGGACAGGATGAAAGCGGGAACAGGAGAAAAACTTTCACAGATATGCAGGGAATGTGCGGAAAGCGCCCTGAAAAAAAGCTGCCTTACCCATGGGGAAAAGGACGCTTTTTTTTCTTTCGGAGAATATCTGGGCTATATGGATCTGGAAATGCAGATGCGACAGCTTTCCCTGTATGAAAATAATCTGGAAGCAGAGATTTTGAAGCGGAAAGCGGAGGTTTCCGGAAAGAAAAAACTGTACCAGGGAATTGGGATTCTTGGAGGCCTGCTGCTTGCGGTTCTCCTGGTATAGTATTGTTTATCAGACAGTAGTAAGAAGGACAGGCTTTCAGAAGAAAAGGAGGGATCATTTGGAGGTCAGTATCATATTTAAGATCGGTGCAGTAGGGATCCTGGTCTCTGTTCTTTCTCAGATCCTGAAACATAGCGGAAGGGAGGAACAGGCTTTTCTGGTGAGTTTTTCAGGACTTCTTTTAGTACTGTTCTGGATCGTGCCGTATATTTATGAACTTTTTAAAAATATCCAGCAGCTTTTTGTACTGTAGGGGAGGGAAAGAACCGTGGATATTCTGAAGATTTCTGTTCTGGGAACAGCGGGGGTTCTTCTGGGAATTCTTCTGAAAGACCGTGCACCGGAGTATGTAAGCCTTGTTACGATGGGAATAGGTCTTGTGATACTGGGATTAGCGGTAGGGAAGATCAGCTATCTGTTCCAGTCCCTGGAGAGACTGAAACAGAGTCTCCCGATTGATGGAAGCTATATCACTACTTTGCTGAAGATGATCGGGATCACCTATATCGGACAATTTTCATCCGGTATATGCAGAGATGCAGGATATTCCTCCACTGGTGCACAGATCGAACTGTTCTGCCGGTTATCTGTAATGGTTTTAAGTATGCCGGTTCTTCTGGCACTGCTGGATACTATACAGGGATTTCTTGCATGAAAAGATATTGGTCAGAGATTTGTGCAGCCCTGTTTCTTGCTGTAGTTATAAACTGTTTTGGCGGTGTGATCGTTTATGCTTCTTCGGCGGAACAACAGATCACAGATCAGATGGAGCTTACCAACCTGCAGTCCATGGTAGATGAGATGCTTGGAGAAAAAACATTTTCTGTTACAGAAGCGTTTCACAGACTGTTGTCAGGGGAAGAGGTGCTTTCGGAGGAGAGTGTGCGGGAATTTTTGCACAGTCTCCTTTTTTATGGCATTGAAAGAGAAAAAGAGCTGATCGTGAAGTTACTGCTTCTGCTGTTGTTCGCTGCCGTTTTTTCCGGGTTTGCCGGTGCCTTTGATAACGGGCAGGTGGGAGAGATCAGTTTTTATGTGGTGTATCTTCTTGTTTTTACTCTTCTGATGAACAGTTTTTCCGGTTTGAGTGCATCACTGCTTTCAATACTTGCGTGGATCACGGAGTTTATGAAGGAACTCTCACCGGTGTATTTTATGGCAGTGGCAGCAGCGTCAGGTGCATCCAGTGCAGCTGCTTTTTATCAGGGAGTACTGCTTCTGGTGTGGCTTTTTCAATGGATCCTGGAACAAGTACTGCTTCCCGGAGTGAGTTTATATATTCTTCTGAGATTTGTAAATCATCTTTCCAGGGAAGAAATGCTGGGAAAAATGGCTGAGCTGATCGAGACGGTGATCTCCTGGGGGCTTCGGACATTACTTGGAGTGGCAGCAGGACTGCAGGTGGTGCGTGGGCTTGTAGCTCCGGTAATGGATTCTCTGAAGCGGAGTGCTGTGGGAAAAACTGCCGGTGCTCTTCCTGGGATCGGGAGCGCGGTAAATGCAGTTACGGAACTGGTCCTTACCACAGCTGTTCTTGTAAGAAACAGTCTGGGCATTGCGCTTTTACTGGTGATCCTGGCGGTGGGGGCGGGGCCATTGGTCCGATATGGACTTTTGTCACTGACTTATCGCTTTCTGGCGGCTGCGGCGCAGCCTGTATCAGACAAACGGCTGGTAGAAGCCTTTGGTACCATGGCAGAGGGATGTGCACTTCTGATGAGAATCCTGTTTACTGCGGAAATTTTATGTATGCTTACATTTCTGATCCTGATGGCAGGAGGAGGCTTGGGATGAGA
Organism: Blautia sp. 2227st1_G12_2227SCRN_220401; assembly: GCF_039062885.1. Classification (NCBI taxonomy): domain Bacteria; kingdom Bacillati; phylum Bacillota; class Clostridia; order Lachnospirales; family Lachnospiraceae; genus Blautia; species Blautia sp. 2227st1_G12_2227SCRN_220401. The sequence continues at coordinate 14,794 of NZ_JBCLNI010000025.1, forward strand.
ACAGAACTTTATCAGTGGATGAAAAGCCTGGCTTTTTTTCATGTACTTACTACAGCACTTCTGCATATTCTGCCTGATAAGCGTTATGAGCAGTATATACGGCTGTTTATGGGGCTTCTGTTGGTGCTTTTGATCTGTACGCCTATATTTGCCGTAGTGGGAAAAAGTGAAAAACTTCTGTCCGGATTCAGCAATAATTATGGGAGAGAAGAACAGGTACGTATGAAGACAGAAGCAGAAGGAATAAGGGAAACATTTCTTAAAGGAGCATATGAACAGGAGTTGAAGGATCAGGTTCAGGGTATCCTCAGGAAAGAAGGGGTTTTTTCGGCAAAAACAGAAGTAGATATGGAGAAAGAACTTCAGCTGACCATAACACTTTATGGAACAGTCACAGAAAAACAGAGGGAGGCGGTGAAAAATGAGCTCGAAAGAATCTGCGGACTCAGGAAAGGACAGTATCAGATCCTGGCTTCTGAGGATGGGATGGAAGGAGTGGGGAGTTTTCCTTCTTCTGGGAATCCTTCTTCTGGTGGCAGGACTTCCGGTAACCCGAAAGAACAGTAAAACAGCAGAGAATCAGAATGCGGAGAAAACCCGCCTGGAGAGCCGCCTTGAGGAACTGCTTTCCAATGTGGAAGGAGTCGGAGAAGTGGAAGTGATCATTATGACCGGGGATGAGGGAAATACGGAAAACTTTTCCATAAGCAGCAAAAATGAAGTTACCGGTGTGCTGGTGGCGGCCCAGGGAGCAGGCAGCGCAGTGACAGTCCAGAATATTCAGCAGGCAATTATGGCATTATTTCAGATCGACGCTAATAAAATTAGAATAATGAAAATGAAATGAGGAGAGTAGAAGTGAAAAAGATCATGAAGAAAAATCAGGTAATCATCACCTCGCTGGCCATTCTCATTGCTGTGGCCGGATATCTGAATTTCGCAGATGTGGATCTGGGATTTAAGGATAAGGAGACGAGTACAGACAGCAGCAGTATCCTGGATGACGTGGATTATGACCTGACCGATGAAACAGCCCTTCTGGATGAGAACGGGGCAGATGGCACAACCCAGTCGGAGGTGATGGATACCGCATCCCCGGGCGAGGCCGTACTTACCGGTGCTTCGGATTTTGCAGCACAGGCAAAAGTCAGCAGGGAGCAGGTGCGTTCCCAGAACAAAGCGGACCTGCAGGCGATCATCAGTAATAAAGATATCAGCGAAGAGGAAAAACAGAATGCTATTAACACAATGGTTTCCATGACAGATCTTACAGAAAAAGAGGCGGCTGCAGAGCTTCTTCTGGAGGCGAAGGGCTTTGAAAATGTGATCGTAAATCTAACGGGTGAAACTGCGGATGTTGTGGTGCCGGATGCAGATCTGGAGGATGCAAAACGTGCACAGATCGAGGATATTGTAAAGAGGAAAACCGGTGTGGCAGCAGAGAGCATTGTGATCACGCCTCTGAGTCAAAGTAAAAATGCATCGGATGTCATAAATACTGCAGATGAAGCTGAAAAAAATACGGGAGGTGCAGAGGATAATGCGGAAAGTACAGGTGAGGAGGTGCAGGATACCGCTGCATCTGTGGAAAGCGATCCGGCGGATCAAACATCTGAGGACGCAGAGACGGCTGCAGATATCCAGAACGATCAGACTATTGATACAGAGGGAATTTACGACTGAATTGCCTTGACAGCAAAGCCTTGTCTATACTAGAATAGGAAAGGTTATAGTAAAATAGAGATATCAGAGAATATACAGGAGGCTCACGTGTCGAAGTATACGAAAGAAATAGAAAAAAGAAGAACATTTGCCATCATCTCTCATCCGGATGCTGGTAAAACAACATTAACAGAAAAATTTCTGCTGTATGGAGGGGCCATCAATCTGGCCGGAAGTGTAAAGGGTAAGGCTACGGCCCGCCATGCAGTATCAGACTGGATGGAGATCGAGAAGGAAAGAGGTATTTCCGTTACTTCATCCGTTCTTCAGTTCCATTATGACGGATATTGTATAAACATTCTGGATACACCTGGACATCAGGATTTCTCCGAGGATACCTACCGTACATTGATGGCTGCGGATTCAGCAGTTATGGTCATCGATGGATCCAAGGGTGTTGAGGCACAGACCCGTAAGCTTTTCAAGGTCTGTGTTATGAGACACATTCCGATCTTTACTTTTATCAATAAGATGGACAGAGATGCCAACGATACTTTTGATCTTCTGGATGAGATCGAAAAAGAGCTTGGTATTGCAACCTGTCCGATCAACTGGCCAATCGGCTCCGGTAAGAAATTCCGGGGTGTGTTTGATCGTAATACAAAGAAGATCCTTACCTTTTCCGATACACAGAAGGGCACCAAGGAAGGTGTGATAGAAGAGATTGATATTAATGATCCCCGTGCAGATGAGGTCATGGATCCTGAGCAGAAAGAGCAGCTGATGGAAGAAATCGAGCTTCTGGATGGCGCAAGCGCGGAGTTTTCTCAGGAAGAGGTCAGCAAAGGACAGCTGACACCGGTATTTTTCGGTTCTGCTCTTACCAACTTTGGTGTGGAAACATTTCTGGAACATTTCCTGAAGATGACCACTTCTCCGCTTCCGAGAACTGCAGACTGCGGACCGGTAGATCCTATGAGTGATGATTTTTCAGCCTTTGTATTTAAGATTCAGGCTAATATGAACAAGGCTCACAGAGACCGTATCGCATTTATGAGGATCTGTTCAGGCAAGTTTGATGCGACCAAAGAGGTTTATCATGTGCAGGGAGACAAGAAGATGCGACTTCTTCAGCCGCAGCAGATGATGGCAGAATCCCGTCATGTTGTGGAGGAGGCTTATGCAGGTGATATCATCGGTGTCTTTGACCCGGGTATTTTTTCTATTGGAGATACCATCTGCGCACCTGGAAAGAAATTTGCCTTTGAGGGGATCCCGACCTTCGCGCCGGAGCATTTCGCACGTGTGCGTCAGATCGATACCATGAAGAGAAAACAGTTTGTAAAAGGTATCAACCAGATCGCTCAGGAAGGTGCAATCCAGATATTCCAGGAGTTTAATACCGGTATGGAAGAGATCATTGTGGGTGTTGTTGGTATCCTGCAGTTTGATGTCCTGAAATACCGTCTGGAGAATGAGTATAATGTAGATATCCGCCTGGAAACACTTCCATATGAGCATATCCGCTGGATCGCCAACAAGGAGACTGTAAAAGTAGACAAGATCGTGGGAACTTCTGATATGAAGAAAGTCACAGACCTTAAGGGAAATCCGTTGCTGCTCTTTGTCAATGCATGGAGTGTTGGCATGGTTGAGGACAGAAACCCTGATCTGGTACTGACAGAATTCAGTAAATAAGCCCTTTTATTTCATAACTTTTTTTGATATAATAGTATAAAATTACGAACAAAAATATTATATCCGTAGGAGGGTTTCCCATGGCAGAAAAAAGAACAACATATAAGATACAGGATTTGGGCGGAATCGGTGAAGTTCACATTGCAGATGAGGTTGTTGCGATCGTTGCAGGACTTGCAGCAACAGATGTGGATGGAGTTGCTTCCATGGCAGGAAATATCACCAATGAGCTGGTAAGTAAACTTGGAAAGAAGAATCTGTCCAAGGGCGTGAGAGTAACCATTCTGGAAGGAGTCGTTACCGTGGATCTGTCACTGAATATCGAGTATGGCAGAAACATTCTTGAGACAAGCAAGAAGGTTCAGGAGAAGGTTAAATCCGCTATTGAGAATATGACAGGACTTGAGGTTGCAGATGTAAATATTCATATTGCCAGCGTGGATATGGAGAACGAAAAAGGAAAGTAAACCTTTCCTTTTTTCCGTCTTAGGAGGAAATTATGAGAAGAAGAGAACAGAGAGAACATGTATTTAAACTTATGTTTATGACAGAGTTTAATTCAGAAGAAGAGATGACAGAACAGCTCTCTCTTTATTTTGAAGGTCTTGGAGAACTTTCAGAACAGGACCAGGAATATATGAAGAAGAAGTACGCACATGTGAAAGAACATCTGGAAGAGATCGATGCACAGCTGAACAGTGCAAGCCGTGGATGGAAGACAAAGCGTATGAGCCGTGTGGATCTTGCGGCACTTCGTCTGGCAGTATATGAGATGGAATATGATGCAGACGTACCGACAGGAGTAGCTATCAACGAAGCGGTAGAACTTGCCAAAAGATTTGGCGGAGATGCTTCCGGCTCCTTTGTAAATGGAGTACTGGGTAAGATCGCATCTGAGAAGGATGAGAAGAAAAACGAGGAGGAGACTGCTGATACAGAAGAGAAGGCAGCAGAAGCCCCGGAAGAGAACGCATGAGAAATGTCTATTCTGTCGGTCAGGTAAACCATTATGTCAAAAATATGTTTACCCAGGATTACTTTCTCCGAAAAGTCTATGTAAAGGGAGAGGTATCCAACTGTAAATACCATACCAGCGGACATATTTATTTTTCCCTGAAGGATGAAACAGGCACATTAAGCTGTGTGATGTTTGCGGGACACCGTAGGGGTCTTGCTTTTCGCATGAAGGACGGGGATAAGGTAGTTGCAGGCGGAATTGTAGACGTATATGAGAGAGACGGGCGTTATCAGCTTTATGCAAAAGAGATCACACTGGAAGGTGCTGGTGCCCTCTATGAACGGTATCTGGCACTGAAACAGGAACTTGAGGATATGGGGATGTTTGCACAGGAATATAAGCAGCCCATTCCTCATTTTATTCATACCCTTGGCGTGGTGACAGCACCTACTGGTGCAGCAGTACAGGATATCCGCAATATTGCAGGCAGAAGGAATCCATATCTGCAGGTGATCCTTTATCCGGCACTTGTGCAGGGAGAGGGAGCGGCGCAGAGTATCGTAAAGGGAATCCGGATGCTGGATAAAGCAGGGGTGGACGTGATCATCGTCGGCCGTGGAGGTGGCTCTATTGAAGATCTCTGGGCCTTTAACGAGGAGAGCGTTGCCCGTGCTATTTTTGAGTGCAGGACACCGGTGATCTCGGCAGTGGGACATGAGACGGATTTTACCATTGCGGATTTTGTAGCAGACCTGCGGGCACCTACACCATCTGCTGCAGCAGAGCTGGCAGTGGATGATTTTCGCAGTGTTCTGGAGAGCTTTCATATGTACGGAGACCGTCTGCAGCGTGCCATGAACAGTAAGACAGAACTTTTTGCTGCAAAACTTAAGGCCTATGAGAACAGATTCCAGTATCTGAGCCCGGAGTCCATGTTACGTGAAAAACGTCAGTATGCATCGGAGCTGGAGGAATGCCTGCGTTCTTCCATGGAACAAAAGCTTACAGAGAAAAGACATGAACTGGCAATATGGATCCAGCGGTTTGAGGGACTTTCTCCATTAAGAAAGCTAAATGGAGGATATGCATTTGTGTCCGACTCAGACGGACATGTGGTGACAGAGATCAGTCAGATAAAAAAAGGTGACAGGATCTCCATTGCAGTAACCGATGGAGTCATAGAAGCAGTTGCGGATCGCATCAGGAAGGAAGAGCGATAATGGCAGAAGCAAAGAAAGAAGAGAAATCCATAGAAGATACTTTTGGGGAGCTTGATCTGCTTGCCCGGAAGCTGGAGGATAAAGAAACACCTCTTGAGGAGTCTTTCCGCCTCTACAGACAGGGAATGGAGCTCCTAAAGGATCTGAACGGAAGACTGGATACTGTAGAAAAAAAGATGCTTCAGATGAATGAGGATGGGACATTTCGTGAATTTTAAAGAAGAACTGAAAAGAAGAACAGAAGAAGCAGAACATGTGATCCGGGAATATCTTCCGGAAGAATCCGGTTTTGCAAAAACCATGGCAGAGGCCATGAATTACAGTATGACGGCAGGTGGAAAGAGACTCCGCCCGATCCTGATCAGGGAAACCTACGAGCTGTTTGGAGGAAAGGATAAGCTTTGTGAGCCTTTTATGGCGGCTATGGAGATGATCCATACACATTCGTTGATCCATGATGATCTCCCTGCACTGGATAACGATGATTACCGAAGGGGAAGGCTGACCACACATAAAGTATACGGAGAGGCCATGGGCGTTTTAAGCGGTGTGGCACTCCTTAACAGAGCTTATGAAGTGATGCTTTCCGCCTTTGATCTGACCGAGGATAAAGACCGTGTGATAGCCGCTATGCGGATTATTGCAGATAAGACCGGCATCAACGGTATGCTTGGTGGACAGAGTGTTGATGTGGAGAATGATGGGAAACCTCTGGAACACAAGATGCTGGATTATATTTACAAAAACAAGACCTCCGCATTGATCGAGGCTTCCATGATGACCGGTGCTGTGCTGGCAGGGGCATCTGAGAAAGAACTTAAGGTTGTGGAGCAGGCTGCAGAAAACATCGGGCTGGCTTTTCAGATCCAGGATGATATCCTTGATGTGACCAGTACCCAGGAGGAACTGGGAAAACCGATCCACAGTGATGAAAAAAACAACAAGGTTACCTATGTAAGCCTTGTTGGAGCCCCGGCAGCAGCCAGCAGGGTTAAAGAACTTTCTGACCATGCGGTAGAACTTTTAGACGACCTTGACAGGAAGAACGGATTTCTGGATCTTCTTGTGGAAAGTCTTGTCAGCCGCAGGAAATAGAAAGAACAAAGGAAGGGTACAAATGATTCTGGAAAAAATTAAAAAGCCAAATGATATTCATAAAGTTTCATTGGAGGATTTTCCGCGCCTTGCTGAGGAAATCAGGAGCTTTTTGATCCAGAGTGTAAGTGAGACAGGTGGCCATCTGGCATCCAATCTGGGTGTGGTGGAGCTGACTCTTGCTCTGCATAATGTGCTTGATCTTCCACAGGATAAGCTGATCTGGGATGTGGGACATCAGGCTTATACACATAAAATCCTTACAGGAAGAAAAGACGGCTTTAAGGATCTTCGTAAAGAAGGAGGTTTAAGCGGTTTTCCAAAAAGGAATGAAAGTAACTGTGATTCGTTTGATACCGGACACAGTTCCAATTCCATTTCCGCAGGACTTGGCTATGTCCGTGCCAGAGACCTGATGGGAGAGAAATACCATGTGGTTTCCGTGATCGGAGATGGTGCGCTTACCGGTGGGATGGCTTATGAAGCATTGAACAATGCGGCTGAGCTGAAGACTAATTTTATTATTATCATCAATGATAATAACATGTCTATTTCCAAGAACGTAGGAGGAATGTCCACCTATTTAAGCGCTCTGCGTACAGCTGAGACTTATACAGGAATGAAGATCGGCGTGACAAAAACACTCAAAAAGATTCCCCATGTTGGAACCGCCGTGGTAGATACGGTCCGAAAGACCAAGAGCAGCATCAAGCAGCTGATCATTCCCGGAATGCTTTTTGAAAATATGGGGCTGACTTATCTGGGACCGGTAGATGGCCATAATATGCGCCAGATGATGAAGCTTTTTAATGAGGCAAAGAGAGTGGAGGGACCGGTTGTTGTCCATGTCCTTACAGAAAAAGGCAGAGGCTATGGACCGGCATCTTCCCATCCGGAGCGTTTTCACGGAACAGGTCCTTTTGACATCCAGAGTGGCAGACCTCTTGCAGCAAAAACAGCGCCGACATATACGGATCATTTTTCCGGTGCAATATGTTCTTTGGCAGAGAAGAACAAAAAAGTAGTTGCTATTACAGCTGCTATGCCAGATGGAACCGGACTGAACCGATTCCGGAAGAAATTCCCGGAGCGTTTTTTTGATGTGGGTATTGCGGAAGAACATGCAGTAACCTTTGCGGCAGGCATGGCACTTGGGGGAATGATCCCGGTTTTTGCGGTATATTCTTCGTTCCTGCAGAGAGGGATCGATCAGATCCTTCACGATGTATGTATGCAGGATCTTCATGTGATCTTTGCCATTGACAGGGCAGGATTTGTCGGAGCAGATGGTGAAACACATCATGGATGCTTTGATTTTTCCTATCTGTCCATGATTCCCAATATGACAGTTATGGCTCCCAAGAATGGAAAAGAGCTTGAGGAGATGTTGAAATTTGCAGTAGAAGAGCTGGATGGTCCCTGTGCGATCCGATATCCGAAAGGATCGGCATGTACCGATATGGAAGAATGTCATGAGCCACTTAAGAAGGGAAGAAGTGAAGTGATCACTCCAGGCAGTGAGATTGCAGTTCTCGGGGTTGGCAGCATGGTTTCTGTCTGTCAGAAGGTCTGTGAAGAGATAAGAGATCACAAAATAGCAGGAGCTACGTTTGTCAATGTCCGTTTTGTAAAGCCTCTGGATACAGAGCTTCTTGATCGGCTTTCGCAGAACCACAGTCTTTTGGTCACTGTGGAGGAGAATGTAAAAAGCGGTGGGTTCGGAGAACATGTATCTGCTTATATGGAAGCCTGTCATCCGGAAGTAAGAGTTCTTCCACTGGCAATACCGGATCATTTTATTGAGCATGGAACGGTGGACCGTCAGCGAATGAAAATAGGTTTAAATGTACAGGGAATCCTGGATGCGGTAGAACAGAGTTGGGAAAATCTTGTGAATAACAGAAAATAAAGGACATAGCCTTTGCAGAAGAATACGAAGCTGTGAGGCATTTTACAGCCCGGCACATAAAGAGCCGGGCTGTTGGAGGATAATATGAAAAAAAGACTGGATATCATGATGGTGGAACAGGGACTTGCACCGTCACGCGAAAAAGCAAAAGCGTATATCATGGCCGGGGAAGTATATGTCAACGGTCAGAAGGAAGACAAGGCTGGCTCCATGTTTGCTGAGACTGCCAAGCTGGAGGTAAGAGGAAAGACTCTTCCTTATGTCAGCAGAGGCGGACTGAAGCTGGAAAAAGCCATGAAAAATTTTGGCGTGACGCTGAAGGATAAGGTGTGCATGGATGTAGGCGCATCCACCGGCGGTTTCACAGATTGTATGCTTCAGAACGGAGCGGTCAAAGTCTATTCCATTGATGTGGGATATGGACAGCTGGACTGGAAACTCAGGAATGATCCAAGAGTTGTATGCATGGAAAAAACAAATATCCGCTATGTGGTACCGGAAGATCTGGAAGGTCCGGCAGCATTTTCTTCGATCGATGTTTCTTTTATCTCCCTTACAAAAGTGCTTCTTCCTGTAAGAAACCTTCTCACAGAGGACGGAGAGATCGTATGTCTCATCAAACCTCAGTTTGAGGCCGGCAGAGAAAAAGTCGGAAAAAAAGGTGTTGTCCGTGATCCGAAGGTCCATGAAGAAGTCATTGAGAAAGTCAGAGATTATGCCATGAGTATTTCTATGGAGCCCTGTCATCTTTCCTTTTCTCCCATCAAGGGACCTGAGGGAAATATTGAATATCTCCTTCATCTGAAAAAACATCCGGAAGGAACAGAAGTACCTGTGAGTCTTGACGTATCCGTAGAGGATGTGGTAAAGGAAGCCCACGGACAGCTGGACTGATGTTTGGAAAGGACTGAAGCAATATGGACAGATTTTATATAATTCCAAACAGTGCCAAGGATCCGGAACTGACATTTTCTAATAGGATCATTGCCTATCTGGAGAAGCATGGTGCCAGGTGTCATGTGCAGAAGATCACCGAAAAAATGGAAGGACCGTATCATTATACGGACCCGGATGGGATTCCGCAGGATACACAGTGCATTATTGTACTGGGGGGAGATGGAACACTTCTGCAGGCTGCAAGGGATGTGGTGCATCTGGATATCCCTCTTCTTGGAATCAATCTGGGAACTCTGGGATTTCTTGCCGAGGTGGATAAAAATTCCGTGTATCCGGCTCTGGATCGGCTTCTGTCAGATGACTATGAGCTGGAAGATCGTATGATGCTGGAAGGAAAGATCTATCGTGGAGAGGAACTTATTGGAAAAGATATCGCATTAAATGATATTGTGATCGGAAGAGAAGGACATCTCCGTGTGATCCGTTTCAAGAATTATGTTAATGATGCATATATGAATTCATACAATGCAGATGGTATCATCATTTCCACTCCGACCGGTTCTACCGGATATAGTCTGTCAGCGGGAGGTCCCGTGGTTTCTCCCAGTGCCAGTATGATGATCATGACCCCCATCGCTCCCCATACCATGAACACCCGAAGTATCATTCTTTCCGGGGAAGAGGCAGTTACAGTAGAGATCGGTGAGGGAAGACATAATACTATTGAGAAAGCGGTGGCCTCTTTCGACGGGGATACCCAGATATCCATGGTCACCGGTGATCGGATCGTGATCCGGAAAGCCACAGTCAGGACAAAAATCCTCAAGCTGAACCATCTGAGCTTTGTGGAGGTTCTGAGACAGAAAATGAGTAACAGCTGATGCAGGAGGTTCAATTTTGAAAGTAGCAAGACATGAAAAAATTATCGAACTGATCCGTCAGTACGAGATCGATACACAGGAAGAACTTGCGGCAAGACTGAATGAGGCCGGTTTTAAGGTTACGCAGGCTACCGTATCCAGAGATATCCGTGCTCTGAAAATGACAAAGGTTGCAGGCAGCAACGGAAAGTCCAGATATGCGATCCTGGAAGAACATACACCGGATGTGTTAAGTGATAAATATTCCAGAGTTCTGAAAGATGCAGTGATCGCTATGAACATCGGACAGAATATCGTAGTGGTAAAAACAATTCCGGGAATGGCCATGGCGGCAGCAGCAGCTCTTGATGCCATGAAATGGCCGGAAATCCTGGGATGTATTGCCGGAGATGATACCATTATGTGTGTGGTGAAAACCTCTGAACAGGCACCGGGTGTAGTTCAGAAGCTTGGCGGGATCTTATCCAGAGGAAAATAAAATGACAGAATATGTAAATGCTTTATGCCAGAAAGGAAATCAATGTTAGTACATCTGCATGTAAAAAATCTTGCACTGATAGAGGAATCAGAGGTGGAATTCGGACCAGGCTTAAATATCTTAACTGGTGAGACCGGAGCCGGAAAATCCATTCTGTTAGGATCTATACAGCTCATCCTGGGTGGAAAAACTTCCAGAAGCATGATTCGTGAAAATGCTTCCTATGCCCTGGTAGAGTTGCTGTTTCAGGTTGAAAACACGAAAGCCAGAGAGTCCCTTGCGGCGCTTGACATCTATCCGGAAGACGGACAGGTGCTGATGTCCCGCAAGATCATGGACGGCAGAAGTATCAACAAGATCAACGGAGAGACAAGTACTGTCAGCCAGATGAAAGCAGCAGCAGCCTGTCTTCTGGACATTCACGGACAGCATGAGCATCAGTCACTTCTTTATGGAGACCGCCAGCTGGCTATTTTGGATGTATACGGAAAAGAACAGATCCTTCCTGCCAGGGAGAAGGTCCGGAAAGCTTATCAGGAGTATCGGGACTGTGCGGATCAGCTGAAAGCACTGGATATGGATGAGGAACAGCGCAACCGCGAAAAAGCCTTTCTGGAATTTGAGATCAATGAGATCGAGGAGGCAGCTCTTATTCCAGGAGAGGACGAAACACTGGAGGACCGCTACCGGAAGCTGAGCAATGCCAGAAGAATCATGGAAACAGCACAAATGGTCCGTGGGATGACCGGATATGAACAGGGCGCCGCAGATATGACCGGAAATGCCCTGAAAGAGTTTTCAAGAATTGCAGATTACGATAAGGATCTTGCACCTTTACAGGAAGCTCTTGTGGAAATCGATTCACTTCTCAGTGACTTCTGCCGTGATCTGTCTTCTTATATGGATAGTTTGACTTTTGACGAAGAGACTTTTTTCGAAACAGAAAAAAGACTGGATCTGATCAATAGTCTGAAGGCAAAGTATGGACAGACGATCCATGAAATTTTGTCTTATCAGAAGGAACAGCAGGAAAAATTAGAAAAACTTCAAAGATTCGAAGAAAATTTCCGGTTACTGAAAGAAAAACTTATGCAGGCAGAAAAGATTCTTGAGGAAGCTTCGCATGAACTTTCAGAGATCCGGAAAAAATACAGTAAGCAGCTGGATGAAAAGATTATCGAAGGATTGAAGGAACTGAATTTTGAGGATGTGGATTTTTCTATCCGTTTTGACCGCAGAAAAAATTATACAGATAATGGTTATGATGCGGTGGAATATGAGATTTCCACAAATCCAGGTGAGAGTAGAAAACCGCTGGGACAGATTGTATCCGGTGGTGAGCTTTCCAGGATCATGCTTGCCATCAAAGCGATCCTTGCAGATAAAGATCAGATCGATACACTGATCTTTGATGAGATCGATACAGGGATCAGTGGGCGTACTGCACAGAAGGTCTCTGAAAAAATGGCAGTGATCGGACAGCACAGGCAGGTGCTTTGTATCACACATCTTCCACAGATCGCAGCAATGGCAGATACCCATTTTGAGATTGAGAAACATGTAGAAGGAACAGAAACCATCACCCAGATCCATCCTCTGGAAGGAGAGGAATCTGTTCGTGAGCTTGCCAGACTTCTGGGCGGTGCCCAGATCACGCCGGCTGTTCTTGGAAATGCAAGAGAGATGAAGGAATTGGCACAGCAACAAAAAAATACAAGACTGAAATAATTTATACGTTACATACTAAGAGAGGACGGCCGAAAGGTCGGTCCTCTTTTTTAACCGAATCAAGTCAGTCCCCTGCTTCAGTTGCGAAAAGCAATAAGCAGTGGGTGGGGATTTGCTTGTATCAGAAAATTACAAAGGATGTGACGTAAGATGAACAGAAAAAGAAAATACCGATGTTGGCTCCTTGTATTTCTTGCGCTGGATCTGATTCTGATGGGATGGCTGGGCTACCGGCTTCTGGACAGAAAAATCCCGGATCAGATTCTGGTGGATCATGAGGACAGCCGGGAAGTAGCCAATCTTCTTAAACGCCCTTTTATCAGCTTTGATGATGCGATCACCGTTTCAGGAAAAGACAGCTATAAGTTGCACTGCAGACTCTTGGGAGTGATCCCTTTTAAGGATGTGAAGGTAAAAAATATAACTGCAAAAGAAGTATATGCAAGCGGAGATGCAGTAGGTATTTATATGCAGACGAAAGGAGTTCTGATCATTGATACAGGCGAGATCCTTTCGGAAAGTGGTGAGATGGAAGAACCGGCCCGGGACATTGTAAAGCCGGGAGATTATATTGTGGCTTTTGATCAGAACCGGATCCAGTGCAAGCAGGATCTTCTGGAGGATCTTGCAGATCTTTGCGGAGAATCTGTAACATTGAAGGTCCGCCGGGGAAAAGAGACGATTCCCCTGTCCCTGACGCCGGTGAAAGATGAGAAAGGAAACTATAAGCTTGGCATCTGGGTGAGGGACGATACACAGGGAATCGGAACCCTGACTTATGTGGACGAAAATGGAGGGTTCGGTGCTCTTGGTCACGGGATCAGCGATGTGGATACCGGCGAACTTTTAAGTATCGCAGATGGAAATCTTTACAACGCCCAGATTCTGGGGATCCAGAAAGGAGAAAAAGGAAATCCTGGAGAACTATCTGGTCTGATCCGATACGAAGCTGACAATATCCTGGGTGAGATTTCCGAAAACAGTAAAAACGGCATTTTTGGAACTGTGGATGCTGATCAGGTGAAAAATCTGGATCTGAAGAAGATTCCTGTGGGTTACAAACAGGATCTGAAAATTGGACCCGCATCTGTTCTCTGCTGCACAGACGGCGAAGTAAAAGAATATGCCGCGGAGATCACCAGGATCGATATGAACCATGAGGATTCTAATAAGAGCTTCGTGATCCAGATCACAGATAAAGAACTCCTGGAAAAAACAGGTGGGATCGTTCAGGGAATGTCTGGAAGTCCTGTGCTTCAGAACGGAAAACTCTTTGGTGCCGTGACTCATGTATTTGTGCAGGATTCTACCGGCGGATATGGGATTTTTATTGAAAATATGACAGGCAATGCATAATCTGCAGTTGAGGAAAGAGGCACAAAAACATGGAAAAAGTCCGGGAAAAGTGCCTCTTTTTTATATGGGGAAAAATGCCGGATACAGATTGAAATACCTACATTTTGGTGAATTTTGTGATATATAAGAGAAAAAATGTCGAAAAATATCGTACGAAAGTGTGATAAAATAACTACTTTTATCTTGATTTTACTACAGGATTTCCACTATAATAATTTTGTCGCCAGCAAGGGGAAAGCGCAGGCAGCTAACAGTGTCGGTTACTGCCGTGGTGACAGGGGGTATGTCTGGAAACCCAAGGAGATAGAAGTTAGGAGGGTCCTCATGGACAAATTAAATGTTGCAATTGCTGATGATAACGCGAAAATGACAGACATGCTCGGTCAGATGATCGAAGAAGATAAAGACCTTGAACTGGTCGGAAAAGCACACAACGGAGAAGAAATCTGTAACATAATCAAAGATAAGGAGCCGGATGTGGTGATTCTCGACATCATTATGCCGAAGATGGACGGCCTTTCCGTTATGGAGAAATTTTCCCATAACGCAAATGTCAAAAAAGTTCCAGTGTTTATCGTATTATCTGCAATTGGACAGGAGAGGATTACAGAGGATGCATTCAGTCTTGGAGCAGACTATTATGTTTTGAAGCCTTTTGACAACACCACACTTTTAAACCGGATCAAACATATTCGGAAGATTGGGGACAGAAGAGTGCGGGAGATTGCAAGGCCAGGTATCACAGAAACCAAAAAGCCTCAGCCGGAGAGGAATCTGGAAACCGATGTGACGAATATCATTCATGAGATCGGAGTTCCGGCACACATCAAGGGGTATCAGTATTTAAGGGATGCGATCATTTTGTCTGTCAATGACATGGAAATGCTCAATTCCATTACTAAGGTATTATATCCAACCATTGCGAAACGCCATCAGACAACACCGAGCAGAGTGGAGCGGGCGATCCGACATGCGATCGAGGTGGCATGGAGCCGGGGAAAGATGGATACCATTGATGAATTGTTTGGATATACTGTAAGCACCGGAAAAGGGAAACCCACGAATTCTGAATTTATAGCACTGATCGCAGATAAAATCAGACTAGAATATAAAAATCGGTCTTTAAATTAGATGAATTTTGGAGTATAATCATAAATAAAAACGGGTGTACCCAGGGAGGGGAATACAGATGAAAAAAATTCTGTTTGCTACATCAGAAGCAGTACCTTTTATCAAAACAGGAGGACTCGCTGATGTTGCCGGCTCACTGCCTAAGTGCTTTGACAAAAAATATTTTGATATACGCGTGATCTTGCCGAAATATGCCTGCATGAAACAGGAATGGAAAGACAAAATGGAGTATGTGACCCATTTTTATATGGATCTGGGATTTAAGAACTGCTATGTAGGCATTATGCAGATGCAGTATGACGGGATCCAGTTTTACTTCATTGACAATGAATATTATTTCAGCGGTCCGAAACCATATGACAGTGCACCATGGGATCTTGAGAAATTTGCTTTCTTTTCCAAAGCTGTGTTATCGGTTCTTCCGGTGATCGGATTCAGACCGGATATCATCCATTGTCATGACTGGCAGACAGGACTTGTTCCGGTTTACCTTCACGATTCTTTCCAGGAGAATGAATTCTTCCGTGGAATCAAGACTGTTATGACAATACATAACCTGAAATTTCAGGGTGTATGGGATGTTAAGACTGTTAAGGATATCACAGGCCTTTCCGATTACTACTTTGCGCCGGATAAACTGGAAGCATACAAGGACGCAAACTTCCTGAAGGGCGGTATGGTATTTGCAGATGCCATTACCACAGTAAGTAATACCTATGCAGAAGAGATCAAGACACCGTTTTATGGTGAGAAGCTGGACGGACTTCTCAATGCGAGAGCCAACAGCCTGCGTGGTATTGTAAATGGTATTGATTACAATGAATTCAATCCGGAGACAGATCCGAATATCACCAAGAATTACAATGCAAAGAACTTCCGCAAGGAGAAGATCAAGAACAAGATCCAGCTTCAGAAAGATCTTGGACTTGAGCAGGATCCGAAAGCTATGATGATCGGTATTGTATCCCGCCTGACAGATCAGAAGGGATTTGATCTGATCGCTTATATTATGGACGAACTGTGTCAGGATGCGGTTCAGATCGTTGCTCTTGGTACCGGTGAGGAACGTTATGAGAATATGTTCCGTCATTTTGACTGGAAGTATCATGGCAAGGTATCTGCACAGATCTACTATGATGAGGCAATGTCTCACAGAATTTATGCAGCATCTGACGCATTTCTGATGCCGTCACTGTTTGAGCCATGTGGCTTAAGCCAGCTGATGAGCCTTCGTTATGGAACTCTTCCGATCGTCAGAGAGACCGGTGGTCTGAAGGATACAGTTGTCCCGTACAATGAATTCGAGGGAACCGGAACAGGATTCTCCTTCGTAAATTACAATGCACATGAAATGCTTGCTACGATCCGTTATGCAGAGAGTGTATATTATGACAAGAAACGTGAATGGAATAAAATGGTAGATCGCGCGATGGCTGCAGATTTTTCCTGGAACAATTCCGCACGTCAGTATGAGGAAATGTACAATTGGTTAATTGGTGAGTAAGGATTCACCGAAGCGGTTCTCGCAATAAAAAGGCGCAGACGACAGATAATATGTCGTTTGCGCTTTTTTATTGCGGGAATATACATGGATGTTATTGTATGTCTGCAAAAAATATGAAGGTGTTTGTTTATCAAACAGGAATTGTGCTAAAGTGAGAAAAAATATAAATGTTAATGATAAATAACTTTTGAATTGGTATTATTTGTACGAAACTTATCAGATTAATCAGTTATTGTCAAATAACTTAAATTGTGTTACATTTATATTAGTGCATCGTTTTTGAAATAACTATACCATTCACTTGTCTGTGAATCCGATTGATATAGTTATTTACGAAACGATGTACCAGTGGATAATACAGATATATGTATTGACCATGTAAATTGTACTTATGATGAGGTGACAATATGACACTGGACAAATTAAAGACTGGAGAATGTGGCAGAATCATCAGTGTTCGTGGCGAGGGGGAGCTGAGACATCATCTTCTGGATATGGGGCTTACACCGGGGACAGAAGTGTCTCTTCGTAAAACAGCTCCTATGGGAGATCCGGTACAGCTTGTGCTGCGCGGATATGAGCTGACATTGCGGCTGGCGGAAGCTGCAAAGATTGAGATCGTATCGATCGAATCCATGACGGAAACGAAGAAAGAAAATGAACGGCATCAGCCGATTGCTCATCCTGGTGTGGGAGAACTTGGAAAGGCTCGAGATTATCGTAAGAACCGGATCGGTGATACGATTCCCAAAGGGGAACCGATCACGTTTGCACTGGCAGGTAATCAGAACTGTGGAAAGACAACTCTTTTTAATCAGCTGACAGGTTCCAATCAGCATGTTGGTAACTTTCCAGGTGTAACTGTTGACAAGAAAGAAGGAAGCATCCGGAGGCATCCGGAGGCAACGGTAACGGATCTTCCTGGAATCTATTCACTTTCCCCGTATTCCAGCGAGGAGATCGTAACAAGAGATTTTCTGCTGAATGAGAAGCCGACAGGAATCATTAATATTGTAGATGCTTCCAATATTGAGAGAAATCTTTATCTTACCATGCAGCTGATGGAGCTTGGAATCCCAATGGTGCTGGCCTTAAATATGATGGATGAGGTAAGGGCAAATGGAGGCTCTGTTCGGATCAATGAACTGGAGGAGATTTTAGGAATTCCGGTTGTACCTATTTCAGCAGCGAAGAATGAAGGAATTGATGAGCTGATCGATCATGCAGTCCATGTTGCAAGATACAGAGAAGCACCGGGAAGAATTGATTTCTGTACTGACAATCAGTCACCGAAGGATCCGGTAGGCGCACTTCACAGATGTATCCATGCAGCCGTTCATTTGATCGAACCTTATGCAAAAAAAGCAGGACTTCCTGTACGTTTTGCAGCTACGAAGATCGTAGAGAAAGATTCTCTGATCGAAAAACGTCTGGCTTTGCCTGAAGGTGAAAAAAAGGTTCTTGATGGGCTGGTACATGTTATGGAGAAGGATGGCGGTCTGGACCGTGAGGCAGCTCTTGCGAACATGCGCTTCAATTTTATTGAAAAGCTTTGTGAGAAAACTGTGGTAAAACCGGCAGAAAGCCGTGAACATAAACGAAGTGTCGCCATAGATCGTATCCTTACCGGAAAATATACAGCAATTCCCTGTTTTGTGGGAATTATGGCAATTGTATTTGTGATGACGTTTAATTATCTGGGAGCCTGGCTTTCAGACGGAATGACTATGGTCGTGAACTGGGTAATTGCACTTATTGGCAGGGGACTGGAGGTGGCAGGTGTCAGCTCAGTACTGCAGTCACTGGTTGTGGATGGAATTTTAAGCGGTATCGGAAGCGTGATTGGATTTCTTCCTACGATCGTTACTTTGTTTTTCTTCCTGTCAATCCTGGAAGATACCGGATATATGGCTCGTGTAGCCTTTGTTATGGACAAGCTCCTTCGAAAGATCGGACTTTCCGGAAGAAGCTTTGTGCCGATGTTGATCGGATTCGGCTGTTCGGTGCCGGCCATTATGGCAACCAGAACATTATCCAGTGAACGTGACCGGAAAATGACGATCCTGATTACTCCGTTTATGAGCTGCAGTGCCAAGCTTCCAATCTACGGACTTCTCACCAGTGCATTTTTCCCGAAGCAGTGGAGAGGAGTTGTGATGATCAGCCTTTATTTTGCAGGAATTCTCTGCGGGATCCTGTATGCGCTGATCCTGAAAAAGACGAAATATAAGGGAGAGCCGGTTCCGTTTGTCATGGAGCTTCCCAATTACCGGCTTCCTTCTGCAAAAAGTGTAGGACAGCTGATCTGGGAAAAGGCGAAGGACTTTATACAGAAAGCGTTTACAATTATTTTTGCGGCAACGCTGATCGTGTGGTTCCTGCAGAACTTTGATGCAGGTCTTAACCTTGTTACCAGCACAGATCAGAGCCTTCTGGCAAAGATCGGAAGCATCGTGGCACCACTTTTTGCTCCGCTGGGCTTTGGTGACTGGAGAGTATCCACCGCATTGATCACGGGCTTTATGGCAAAAGAGAGCGTTGTGTCTACGCTGACAGTCCTTCTGGGCGGAAATACGGCATTGCTTCAGACTTTATTTACACCGTTTACTGCTTACGTATTTTTGATCTTTACCTTGCTCTATACACCCTGTGTTGCAGCTATTGCAACTGTGCGTCGGGAGATGGGAACTGTAAGAGCTGCCGCCGGTATTGTAGCAGTACAGTGTGCCACTGCATGGATCGTTGCGTTTGCGGTACATGGTGTGGGAATGATGCTTGGATTATAGAAAAAATACCTTACATATGGCTTTTCACAAACTGCAGAAAACATTCTGCAGAGGTTGTGAGAGCCATATTTTTTTTATGGGCAATTCCAACAGATAGCTTTTTCAGTCCATTAACCGGGACAGCAACAAGCGAAGGCTGACGAAAGAACTGAAAGCTGCTTTCTGTAAGAAGGCTGATCCCTTCGCCAATTTCCACTGCGCTGACAATAGATTCTGCGCGGGCAGTACGCAGAAGCTGAGGGTGGATCCCTGCATTATGAAAACTTTGCATACAGAAACGGTAAATGGAGGTGTGCGGAGGCATCAGGATAAAAGATTCTTTTTTCAGTTCGGAAAGAGAGACCGATTTTTTGGACGCAGAGGGATGAGCTTCAGGAAAAACAGCAACCAGACGGTCTGCTGTGAGAGCATGAAAAGTATAGAGCTCCGGGTCTATCATGTGTTTTCGTACAAAGATCAGATTAAAAAAGTCTTTTTCAAGACCGGAAAGAAGTTCTTCGTCTTCTACCTCCTTCAGAGAAAAAGAAAGCTCCGGGTGTGTATCACAAAAACTGTGTATCACAGAAGTAAGATGGTACTGAGAAAGAAAAGGAAGTGTTCCAATATGAAGTGCCTGGAGCTTACTGTCCTTAAAATGGTACACTGCTTCCAGAGAACGATGATACTGTCTGGAAATCTTAAGTGCTTCTTTGTAAAAAAACTCTCCTTCAGGAGTAAGCACAGCAGTACGCTTGCTGCGGTCCCATAAGGTAAGCTCCAGTTCTTTTTCCAGTTTCATGATCTGCTTGGAAAGGGAGGACTGGGAGATATGCATAGCTTCTGCAGCATCAAAAAAAGTCCGGGATTGAGCTGCACAGATAAAATAGTCGATCTGTTCAAGAGTCATGGTAACACCTGCCTTTTAGAAAATAGTGACGAATCATTCCATATTGGAAACAATTATATCATAGAAAGAATTGATTCACCATGTAAAAAAGAGATAAAATAACATAAGAAAATAAAGATGTTACTGAGAACGGAGTGAACAGTAATATAAAGATAACGCAGGAGGTTTTTTATGGCAGAAAAAGTAAGAGATCTGAGAAGTGCTCTGGCACTTCTGGAGCAGATGCCAGATCAGCTGATCGAAACAGAGGTGGAAGTTGATCCGATGGCAGAGCTTGCAGGGGTATATCGTTATGTAGGAGCCGGTGGAACGGTGAAGCGTCCCACAAAGGAAGGACCTGCCATGATCTTTAATCGTATAAAAGGACACCCGGATGCAAGGGTAGCTATCGGTCTTCTGGCAAGCAGAAAAAGAGTTGCTGCTTTACTTGACACTCAGCCGGAAAATCTTGGAAAGATGTTCTGCAAAAGCGTGGAGAATCCAATTCCACCGGTCGATCTTGAAGGTGATGCACCGTGTCAGCAGGTGGTGCATAAGGCAGCAGATCCGGATTTTGACCTCTATAAGCTGGTTCCTGCGCCAACGAACACACCGGATGATGCGGGCCCGTATATCACACTTGGCATGTGCTACGCCACACACCCGGATACTGGAGTTCACGATGTGACCATTCATCGTCTTTGCATTCAGGGAAAAGATGAGCTTTCCATTTTCTTTACACCTGGTGCCAGACATATCGGAGCAATGGCAGAGCGTGCTGAGGAGCTGGGACAAAGGCTGCCGATTTCTATCAGTATCGGAGTTGATCCTGCTATTGAGATCGGTTCCTGTTTTGAGCCGCCTACAACACCACTGGGGTATGATGAGCTGTCTGTAGCCGGTGCACTGCGCAAAGAGCCGGTGGAACTCTGTAAATGTTTAACCGTTAACGAGCGTGCCATCGCCAATGCGGAATACGTGATCGAGGGAGAAGTGATCCCGGGTGTGCGTGTAAAGGAAGATCAGAATAGCAATACCGGATACGCCATGCCGGAGTTTCCGGGATATACAGGGCCTGCAAGTGATCAGTGTTGGCTGATCAAGGTTACAGCAGTGACACATCGTGAAAATCCGATCATGCAGACCTGTATCGGGCCAAGTGAGGAGCACGTATCCATGGCGGGAATCCCTACAGAAGCCAGCATCTATGGCATGGTGGAAAAAGCAATGCCAGGAAGACTTCAGAACGTATACTGCAACAGTGCCGGAGGTGGAAAGTATATGGCTGTCCTTCAGTTTAAAAAGCTTTCTCAAAGTGATGAGGGAAGACAGCGTCAGGCTGCACTTCTTGCATTTTCCGCCTTCAGTGAGCTGAAAAATGTATTTCTGGTAGATGAAGATGTGGACTGCTTTGATATGAATGACGTACTTTGGGCGATGAATACGAGATTCCAGGGGGATGTGGATGTGATCACCATTCCGGGTGTCCGTTGTCATCCTCTTGATCCGTCCAATGATCCTGCATTTTCTCCAAGTATCCGTGATCATGGAATTGCATGCAAGACTATTTTTGACTGTACGGTGCCTTATGATCTGAAGGAAGATTTTCACAGAGCCCATTTTATGGAACTGGATCCGGAGAAATGGCTGAAAAAATGAAAAAGAGAATTATAGTTGGTGCGACAGGTGCAAGCGGCCTGCCGCTCCTTGTAAAATGTCTGGAGATCATCCGGGAGAATCCGGATTTTGAGTCTTATCTGATCATGAGCTCCAGTGCAGAGCTGACTCTTCGCCAGGAGACGGAGCTGGAACCGGAGGATGTGAAACGATTGGCAGATCATGTATGTGCACCGGGAGAGATCGGGGCAAAACCGGCCAGTGGTTCTTTCAAAACAGAGGGGATGCTGATCGTGCCCTGCAGCATGAAGACGATCGCGGGGATCCACAGTGGCTATGCGGATAATCTTATTCTGCGTGCGGCAGATGTGACGGTCAAGGAACAGAGAACACTGGTGCTGGCAGCCAGAGAAACACCGTTAAGCGGGATTCATCTCCGAAATCTTTATGAGCTATCCATGCTTCCGGGAGTACGGATCATTCCGCCGATGCTGACGTTTTATCATAAACCGGAGAGCATTGATGATATGGTGTATCATATTGCGGCAAAGCTTTTGGAACCGTTTGGGATCGAAGCAAAGGAGTATCGCAGATGGAATGGATTGTAAAAGAGTGTGTGGAGACTGCAGGCTGTAAGCTGGAGGTCAGTGCTGCATTTGTCGGAGAGGATGTGCTTATCTGTCTGAAAGGCGGAGAGAGACCTCATCTGGGATGTGTGGTGCAGACGGAACCGAGAGTGTCTCTGACAGGGGATGGTTCTGTGAGTGCGACTTCTTCAGTTTTGAATTTTCCGGGACATAAGGACGAGGTGATCTGCCGGTGGATGGCGGAGAAGGTTTCGAAAGAGCTGGGAAAGAGAGTGGTTTGCACCGGGGGATTTCATAAGGATGGTATTTCGGAGAAAGAGATCCGGGAGGTACAGGGAAGTGTTGTGCGTCTGACGGAGATGGTGATAGAAGGACTGCAGCGGTAGTTGAGTAACGAACGGCTGGAACCTGCTAAAGTTATTTTCCAAAAGTCCGAGACTTTCTTCGCTCAAACAGCGAATTTTTGAAAAATAACGCAGATTCCAGCCGTCTAAAATGTTTCTGTATTCTATTTATTTTCAAATATATTCTCGCGGGTAATATTCTTAGCCCACTTCCCACTAAGATACCTTTTGATCACCCATGGCCACTTCACAAATTCATCCGTACAGAGCAGAAAATACACCCACATAACCGGCAGCTTCAGTACAAAAGCAGCGAAGAATCCAAGGGGTACTGCATATACCCACATATCAATGGTATCACAGATCAGACCAAACTTTGTATCACCACCTGCCCGGAACACACCGGCGATCAGGGTTGTATTTACGGCAGACCCCATAATATAATAGCTGTTGATCAGAAGCATATATTTCAGATAATGCATGGCAGTGGGTGTCAGGGACGCAAATCTCATTACGAACGGTGTGATGGCAAGAACGATAAGTCCGCCCAAAAAACCTGCAATAACAGTAAGCTTCAGTGTTTTGGAAGCATAACGCCTGGAACGTTCCAGATCGCCCTGCCCCATAACATTGCCTAGAAGGATACCTCCTGCACTGGCAATACCGAAACAGAAAACAGAGCCGATATTACGGACTACTACAACCAGAGAATTGGCAGCAACCGCATCCGTACCAAGATGCCCCAGGATCACAGAGTACATGGAAAAACCAATACTCCAGGAAATATCATTGCCAAGAGCCGGCAGGGAAAGCCGCACGAAATCACTGAACAGCAGTTTGTTTTTTGTGAACATACATCGGAGATCCAGTCGGACATTTTTGCTGAAAGCAGAAATAATAAAACAGGCAATCAGCTCGATCATTCTGGAAAGTGCAGTAGCAATAGCCACACCGGTAGCACCAAGCTTGGGTGCTCCGAACAATCCGAAGATAAAAGTCGCATTCAAAAGGATATTCAGTCCAAATGCCAGCATATTCATCGCCATGCTGGTAGTTACCCGGCCAATGCTTCGAAGGACAGCCAGATAAACCTCCGTCATACCCCAGCAGATATAGGTGATACCCATAATGCGGATATAGGAAGAACCAATGGCCAGAAGCTCCGGATCGTTGGTGAACAGTCTCATCATCATCTGTGGCATGGTAAATGCAACGAGTGCCACGAGAACAGAGATGATCATGGAAAAACGAAGAGCGATTCCCTCGATGATCTGAATGGCTTTGTAATCTCCCTTTCCATAATACTGGGCACAAAGCAGGGTGGCTCCCGTACCAAGACCGTAATAAACCATAAACAGGACATTGGAATAATTCGCTGCCAGGGATACTGCGGAGATGGATGACTGACCTACAAAGTTCAGCATGATAACATCGGCGGAATTGACCGCTGCACTTAGCAGATTCTGAATGATGATGGGGATGACAAGCTTAACGATCTGTGGATAAAAATCATCCTGCTGTGAAAGTTGATTTCTCATTTCCTCCTCCAAAAAAATACAATTACAATGACGTGAAAAACAGTAAATCACATACATGGTAACTGTGTCAGCTTTCGTAAAAGTGAAAGCAGACATGATTGCACGATAACATAGTTTACAGGCAGTGTCAATCGGCAAACTGCAAAATTGTTTAAACAACTTACGGAAAAATGACGAATACAAAAAATGCATAAAAAATTATATCAGCAGTTGTTGAGATTTCCAATCCATGATAAACTGAATGAAGATATTTTTCAGAGAAAGAGGAGTAAAAAATATGCCAGTTTTTGATTTCAGCGCAGCGCCGGCAGATAAAAAAGAGACAAAAAGCCAGTGCACATATACAACATTTCGTTCTAATGAAACAAAAGCCACACCGGAGAAACCGATGCTGATCCTGGATAACAGCAAAAGAGAGTGGAAACATCATTCCTGCGGATATTTTTCCAATCCTGCGAAGCAGACTGCATTTGAGTTTAAGGAAGAGGACGGTGTTTTTCCGGCAGACATCCTGAAGATCGATTCCCGTTTTACAAGCCTGATCAAATGGCTCGGAGAAAATCATATCAACATCCGTCTTTCAGGACAGAATACAGAGGAAGGATATGCTGTTTACAAAATCCGTGAGATCGCTTTTGGCGGAGGCACCAAGCTTTCTGCTGAGGACGGATTTCTTCAGTTTATGATCGAGCGTCTGTTTGCAAGCAGTGCGCCGGCAGAAGAAAATGAGAACGATGAGGAGGAAGAAGACGGTGACGATATGAAGCTTACCAGTATTCAGAGTATCACCGACTTTATGAACTGTGCCGGAAAGACTATGCCGGATAATATCCGTCTCTGGGCAAGAAGAAATCTGGCAGTTGCCCGTTCTCATGAGGTTTCTCAGGAGGAAAGACGCCATGCCCAGAGAGCACTTTCCATCATGATGAATATTCAGTGGAAGCATAATTATTTTGAGTCTATTGATCCGAAGGAAGCACGTCGTATCCTGGATGAGGAGCTTTATGGAATGGAGCGTGTAAAACAGAGGATCATTGAGACGATCATTCAGATTAATCGTACTCATACACTTCCTGCCTACGGACTGCTTCTTGTAGGACCTGCAGGTACCGGTAAATCTCAGATCGCTTATGCAGTTGCAAGAATCCTGAAAATGCCGTGGACAACCTTGGATATGAGTTCGATCAATGATCCGGAACAGCTTACAGGAAGCTCTCGTGTTTATGCAAATGCCAAGCCTGGAATCATCATGGAGGCTTTTTCCATGGCAGGAGAATCCAATCTGGTATTTATCATCAATGAGCTTGACAAGGCTGCATCAGGTAAAGGAAACGGAAATCCGGCAGATGTGCTTCTGACACTGCTGGATAACCTTGGTTTTACAGATAACTATATGGAATGTATGGTTCCGACAGTTGGTGTCTATCCTATTGCCACAGCCAATGATAAGGCACAGATCAGCGCACCTCTGATGTCACGTTTTGCAGTGATCGATATTCCGGATTACACACCGGAGGAAAAGAAGATCATCTTTTCCAGATTTGCGCTTCCCAAGGTTCTGAAACGTATGAGTCTGAAACAGGAAGAATGTATCGTAACGGATGAGGCGCTGGACGCAGTAATTAAGAAATTTGAAGATACCACAGGAATCCGTGATCTGGAGCAGGCTGCGGAGCATATTGCGGCCAATGCCCTGTATCAGATCGAGGTGGATCATGTGAAGGCTGTAACCTTTACCCCCGAGATGGTACAGGAGCTTCTGGACTGACAAAGGGATCTGTTTTGCAATGATAAAAATGCTTCCGGAGATTTTTTCGGAAGCATTTTTGGCTGAGGGAATGCACCTGTTTATGCCGGGCCTGTCTGATCGTAAAGGAAAATTATAAAAATAATGAAATCAGGGATTGCCTGAGAAAGTGTAAATGTGTATAATGGGATAAAAGAGCGTGCGCGTGAACACAAAGCACACAGGAGAGGTTTTGGAGGGTAAAATATGGCAGTAACATTACAACAGATTGCGGAAGCAGCAGGAGTTTCAAGAGGCACTGTGGACAGGGCACTGAACAACAGAGGCCGTATCCGCCCGGAAGTAGAGGAAAGGATCAAAAGGATCGCCCGGGAGATGGGATATCAGCCCAGCCGTGCCGGTCGTGCCCTTGCCATGGCAAAGAGGAAAATCCGTATCGGTGTGATCCTTCAGTATATGGAGACTCCTTTTATGCAGCAGGTTTTAAATGGGGTCCTGGAAGCAAAAGAAGAAGTGGAGAGCTTTGGCGGAACAGTAAAGATCTATGAGATCGAGGGCGTGGAACCAGAAAAAGTAATGGCTGCAATGGAAGAACTCCGGGAAGAGGGCTTTAATGGAATCGCGCTGACTCCATCAGAAGATCAGCTTTTGAGAGCGAGGATCAATCAGTATCAGGAAGAGTATGGAATTCCGGTAGTTACCTTTAATGCGGATCTGGAAGATACAAAAAGGTTATGCTTTGTGGGACAGGATACCTTTCAGGCCGGTCGTACGGCAGCAGGCCTGATGGGGGAGATGACAGGCGGAAACGGGCAGGTTGCCATAATTTCCGGACAGGTTGCCAATCCTGGTCTGATCAGCAGGCAGAAAGGATTTACGACAGAGATTAAAGAAAGCTTTCCGGGAATCGAGATCGTGGATATAAGGTATTCTTATGATGACGAATGGGTGGCATCCAAGATCGTGGAAGAATTTCTGGAGCTATATCCGGAGCTGACCGGGATCTATATTACGGGTCATGGCGTAAAGGGTGTCTGCCAGACCTTGCAGAAGCTTGGAAAGGATAAAACCATGCATGTGATCGCCAATGATTTCCTGGAAGAAAATCTGAAATGGCTGAAAGAGGGGACGATCAATTTCCTTATCGGTCAGGATGCGGCTGTACAGGGACATTCTCCGGTGATTATTTTGTTCCAGCTTCTCTTTGACAGCAAGGCACCGGAAAAGGAATACCAGTATACAGATATTGTGATCCGGACGAAATATAATATGGGTTAAAAAGGAATTGCTGTTGCGTATAGAACCCATGATCAGAAATATCATATGGCAGAATCCTGTACAGGGAAAGCAGATTCAGGAGGAAAAATGAATTATAAAAATGTAAAGATCGCAGAAGGTGCCAGGATCGCAAAGCAGTCTGTGATCCTTGGAAATGTAACGATCGGCCGTGACAGCTGTGTATTATATTATGCGGTGATCCGCGGGGATGATGCGCCGGTAGTGATCGGAGAAGAAACAAATATCCAGGAAAACTGTACCATTCATGTGAGCCACAACATGCCGGTCCATATCGGAAACAACGTTACTGTGGGACATAATGCGGTGATCCATGGATGTACCATCGGAGACCGGACATTGATCGGAATGGGAGCCGTGATCCTGGATGGTGCAAAGATCGGAAACGACTGTATCATAGGAGCCGGCAGTCTTGTGACTAAAAATGCGGTGATCCCGGATGGTTCTCTGGTAATGGGAAGTCCGGCCAGGATCAAACGAAATCTTACCTGGGAAGAGAAGCTTGGTATCGTGGAAAACAGCAAAGAATATCTTGCTGTGTCCGAAGAGATGAAAGCACAGGATGTATTATAAAAAAGTGAAGAAGACATTTGTAAACGGACAGCTCCGACTGCTTTGTAATATGAGAAGCAGTCGGAGCTGTAACTTTGTTATATAAAATGCTTATATTTATCGTTTTTTTATTTATCGATCACTTCCACCGGTGTGTCATCCCGTGCATCCAGATCGTTGATATATTTTTTGGTCTCTTTTACGATCACATTGGAAAGCAGTAGTACTGCGATCAGGTTTGGAATAGCCATCAGTGCATTCAGGATATCCGCTACGGTCCATACCAGGTTCAGAGAAATAACAGGGGAGATGGCAGCTACCGCAATATACAGCACACGATAGGGAATGAGTCCCTTTTTGCCGGAGAAATACTCCACGCACCGCTCGCCATAATATGCCCATCCAAGGACTGTAGAATATGCGAAGGAAATGATACCCACTACAAGGATCACAGGACCAAGAACCGGGATCTGCTGAAAAGCCAGTGTAGTAAGAACACCGCCATCAGTGATATTTCCCATGTCGATCGAAGGATTTTTCATAATACTGGTTACCAGAACAAGACCGGTCATCAGACATACCACAACGGTATCCCAGAATGTACCGGTGCTGGAAACGAGAGCCTGACGAACCGGATTTCTTGTCTGTGCGGCAGCAGCGGCGATGGGGGCAGAACCCATACCGGATTCATTGGAAAAAAGTCCTCTTGCGATTCCATACTGCATGGCCATCATGATACCACGTCCTACAAGACCTCCTGCAGCAGCACCAGGGGTAAATGCAAATTTGCAGATGGTTTTTACTGCGGGAATGATAAAATCGAAATTGATCCCCAGGATGATGATACATCCGATCACATAGAAAAATGCCATAAACGGAACAAGACGTTCACATACATTGGCGATGGATTTGATCCCGCCGAAAATAACAAGGGCAGTAAGAACTGCCACAGCAATGCCGATCGCTGCCGGCGAAATATGAAGGTTCTCATTACATACCGTTGCAATGGCATTGACCTGGGTAGCACATCCGATTCCAAAGGAAGCAAAGCCACCGAAAAAGGCAAAGATCAGACCAAGCCAGCGCATATTTAATCCGCGCTCCAGGGCATACATAGCACCACCCTGCATACGGCCGTCTTTGGTCTTGACGCGGTATTTTACAGCGATGAGAGACTCACTGTATTTGGTGGCGATTCCGAAGACACCGGTAAGCCAGCACCAGAGGACTGCACCGGGACCACCAAGAGCAATGGCAGTACCGACACCGATGATATTTCCGGTTCCAATAGTGGAAGCAAGGGCTGTTGTCAGGGCGCCAAACTGGCTGACTTCACCTTCCTCATTGGTATCTTTGGTGACAGACAGGCGAATGGCGGTACCAATCTTACGCTGGATCACACCGGTACGGATGGTCATGAAAATATGGGTGCCCAGAAGTAAAATGATCATCCACCAGCCCCACACCAGACTGTCGATCTGGTTTATCACACTTCCGATTGCATTCATCATAGAAATCTCCTCCCTTTCTCAAAGCGAAATATCCGCAGGACTGCAGAAATAACACAAAGGCGTACAGACACAGGAAATATGTGCTGTACGCCCTTGTACGTTACGCTCTTAAGTTTTGATTATTGTGTCAATTATACAGGAATATTCAGAATAATGCAATAAAAATATTCCCTCTGAACAGAAGATTTTTTGCTTCAATATATGTTGATCAAAACACTACAGGACCTTCTTCGCAGTACATATAAAATCCCGGGCGTACTGTGGGAGATAGGTACCTCTTCGGTATGCAATTGTCAGTGTGCTGAAGACGCCATCTTCACCAATGGAAAAACAGGCTGGTTTTACAGGGAGGTCCATATTTTGGACATAGGTTTCCGGGGTGAAACACATACCAAGTCCTTGCATGCAGAGTTTGACACAGGTTTCTGTGTTGCGGCTCTGAATTGGCACATAAGGCTTGATATGGGCAGCTTTCAATGCTTCCAGCGAAAGCTGTCCGGTAGTCTGTTCTGGAAAATGCAGGATAAAAGGCTCTTCTGCCAGAAGTGAGAGATCAAGCTTCGGGTATATGCCGTGAGTGGATACACTGCCGGCAGCAGCCAATGGGTGCTCCGGAGGCATGATCAGAAGGATTTCTTCTTTTTTCAGCAGTTCGTATTCCAGCTTGGGGTGTTTATGTACTTCATTGAAAATGCCAAAATCAAGCTGATCATTGAGCAGAAGTTTTTCCTGGATAGAATATGCCTCTTCCAGGATATTGACCTTTACTTTAGGATATTTTTGAAAAAAAGAGGTCATGATCTGAGGAACCATACAGGTACTCCTCATCAGTGGGAAAGCAACGTTCAGTTCTCCTTCATTATTTTCTGTAAGATCTTTCAGCTCTTTTTCCCAGTCCTGTTGTATCTGCAGGATCTTTCGGGTATACTCCATATATTTGCGGCCCGCAAAGGTAGGTGTATAGCTGTTTCCGCTGCGGCTGAACAGCTTGGTCCCCATTTCTCGTTCCAGTTTCTGGAGATGCTTGGTCAGGGTTGGCTGGGAAATATAAAGCTCCTGTGCGGCTTTTGTAAGATTCTGATATTTGGCAATGCAGAGAATGTACTTCAGTTCATGATAGTTCATGTTTTCCTCCAACTATTCCATTTTGGCATAATTTTTATGTATAATATGAATTTGACTTCCTGATATGCATATTTTACAATACATCCTATCATCATATCAAGGGGGAAAAAATAAATGAAAAACTGGCTGGAAAAACAGTTCAGACTGTCTGAGTTCAATACAAATATAAAAACAGAACTTCTGGCAGGACTGACAACTTTTGTAACTATGGCGTATGTGCTTGCTACGATCCCAAATATTCTGGCAGGCGCCGGTTATGATAAACACACGACTCTGACAGCTATGATCATTCTGATCATTGTGACCAGCTGTGCAATGGCATTGGTTACCAATCGACCGTTTGCTCTGGCTCCGGGACTTGGAAGCGTTGGAATTATTGCGTCTATGATTACCAATGAAGGCGTAAGTATGCCGATCGCAGCAGGTGTGATATTCTGGAGTGGTGTTCTTTTTATCATAATTTCATTCTTTGGTCTGCGAGAAGCCGTGGTACGTGTGATCCCGGTAAGCCTGAAACAAGCGGTTAGTGCCGGTATTGGTCTGTTTATCGCACTTCTTGGTGCAAAAAACTGTGGACTGATCGTGGCAAATGATGCAAAAAACTGTCTTTCCTTTGGAGATCTTGCATCTCCATCTGTGATCGTAGCAGTGATCGGATTTCTGATCCTTCTGGTGATCAAGGTACGAAATATACCGGGTGGTATGATTCTTGCGATCCTGCTGACCACTCTGGCAGGAATTCCTTTCGGTGTTACACATGCTCCGGAATCCATTTTTGCATTTCCGGCAGGTATCGGCCATCAGTTCCTGAAAGTTGATTTTATGGGAGCGCTGAATTTTGCTTATATTCCATTTCTGATCGCTCTGTTTGTACCGGATTTCTTTTCTACATTCGGAACAGTTCTGGGAGTGGGAGCAAAGGCAGGCTATCTGGATAAGGATGGAAATCTTCCGGGTATTGATAAATGCTTTAAGGTAGATGCGATTGCAACAAGCTTTGGAGCATTGTTTGGAATGCCGAGTCTTACTACTTATCTGGAGTCATCTGCAGGCGTAGAAGCAGGAGGAAAAACGGGACTTACGGTTATTTTTACAAGCATTTTCTTCGGACTTTCGCTGTTTCTGGCACCACTGGCTCTTGTGATCCCATCTGCGGCAACCGGTCCGGTGCTGATCTATATCGGCATCAATATGCTTGGTGCTATGAGAAATATTGATTATTCGGATATTACAGAGTATATTCCGGCATTTTTATGTGTAACCTTTACGATTTTTGCAAATAATATCGCAAATGGTATCTGCGTGGCGCTTCCGGCTTATCTCGTTATGAAGATCGCAGCAGGAAAGATCAAAAAGGTTGAACCGGTCATGTATGTACTGGTAGCAGTCTGTCTGTTGTATTTTTATTCAATTATCTAAGGATGGTGAAATGGTATGGAGCAGGTTCATCTGCTGATCAAAAACGCAAAGGTATTTAATTCCTATCTTAAGAAATTCATATCTGCCAATGTTGCGGTGAAAGATGGAAAATTTTATTACATAGACAGAAAACAGGATACGGATCTTCAGACTGACAATGTGATCGATGCAAAGGGATCATACATGATTCCAGGACTGACAGATATACACATGCATATTGAGAGTTCTATGGCCACACCGGCTTTTTTTGGAAAATGTGCAGGAGAAAATGGTGTGACGACGGTGGTTTCAGAGCCTCACGAAATGGCCAATGTCAAAGGGATCCGAGGGATTCTGGAGATGATCTCTGCGGCAAAGAATGCACCTATCGATATTTTTTACGGGATTCCAAGCAGCGTTCCGTCAACCAGTGAAAAGCTGGAAACAACAGGCGGGATCATTGACTGCAGTGCAATGAAGCATCTGCTGGAAGAAAAAGATGTGGTATGTGTAGGCGAAATCATGAATTACCGGCAGATCATCCGGGAAAATGATCTGGAGATCAGTCGGTTTCTGGAATATCTGAAAAAAGACCATCCGGGATATGTGATCGAGGGACACTGTCCGTCATTACTGGATCTGGATCTTGCAAAGTTTCTTTATCTGGGTATTAATGGTGATCATACAGAACATACTCTTGAGGAAGTAAAGCAGCGGATCGAAAACGGAATGTTTTTTGAGATCCAGGATAAAATGCTGAAACCGGAAATCCTGGAATATATCTGTCAGAACCAGCTCTACGAGTATTGTTCCTTTGTAACAGATGATACTATGGCAGATGTTTTGTATGAGCAGGGACCGCTGAATGCAGTGGTACAGAAAGCGATCGATATGGGATTTCCGATGGAACAGGCAATCTACTGTGCCACATATACACCATGTCAGCGGATGCATTTTTATGACAGAGGAGCTATCGCACCGGGAAAACTTGCGGACTTTATGTTGCTTAAAGATCCGTCCGTTCTTAAACCGGAAGCTGTATTCAAAAATGGTGTTCCGATTTATGCAAAGGATGAACCGCAGTTGCCGCTGTCTGCTTCCACATATGAATTTCCGGCAGATTTTTACCGGAGTGTACAGCTTCCGGAGATTTTTCTGAAGGATTTTCAGGTGAATGCTCCTTTTCAGGAAGGATATGCAACGGTTCGTGTGATAGAGATCAATCCGGATCGTACCCATACTACTGAAAAACTGGTGGAAATGCCGGTGAAAGCCGGAAAGATCTGCTGGGAAAACAGCGGATGTCTTCTGGCTATGGTGGTGGAACGTCATGGGAAGAACGGAAATATCGGCTATGGATTTCTTACAGGCTCCTGCTTGAAAAAGGGAACTGTGGCAACAACATATTTTCATGATCATCATAATCTCTTTGTGGCAGGAAGCTCTCCGGATGATATGTTATTTGCTGTAAACAGGATCCGGGAACTGCAGGGGGGATTTCTGACAGTAAAAGATGGAAGGATCCTTTCTGAACTTGCACTTCCGGTATGTGGGCTTTTATCCGAAAAATCAATCAGGGAGAATGGCCTTGCATT
Source organism: Blautia sp. 2227st1_G12_2227SCRN_220401 (assembly GCF_039062885.1). NCBI lineage: Bacteria > Bacillati > Bacillota > Clostridia > Lachnospirales > Lachnospiraceae > Blautia > Blautia sp. 2227st1_G12_2227SCRN_220401. The sequence continues at coordinate 48,272 of NZ_JBCLNI010000025.1, forward strand.
GAAGGCGGTAAGAAAAAGCCTTACAGATCTGGGATATGTGCATAATAATCCGATCATGTCAGTGGCAACACTTGGATTACCGGTAAGCCCGGCACTGAAGCTGACTGATAAGGGACTGGTGGATGTAAAAAAAGGAGAAATTGTTCCGCTGATCGTAAACACAAAGAAAAATAAATAACGTTGTTCTTATTGCAGCAATATAAGCCGGACGTGAGTCGCGGAAGGCGGCATAATAAGGCATAATAATCAGATATCGTTGTAAAAAATCTGCATTTTTCAATCTTATGATTGGAATCTGCAGATTTTTTGTTATAGAGAAAAAACAAAAATCATGGTAAAATAAAAATGCAGGACAAAAAAGGTTAGATCAGGAGAAAACGTATGAAAAAGAATCACTTTGAATTAAAAAATTATGTTATGGCAACCGGCGTTTTTATCTTGGCGGTTATAGCAGGGATTCTTATTTTTTTCGAGTGTGTGCAGAGGGCTGTACAGGTGAATTCTCAGAATACATTGAAGATAAATGTGCAGAGACAAAGTGAACATTTGCGGACGATACTGGATATTAATTATCAATATCTGAATGAGATTGCCTCTGCAATGGGAAGATCAGAAGAACTTTTTTCAGAAGAAAATAAAGAATGACTGATATCCATTTATGAAAAGACAGACCTAGAGAGGGCTGCTCTTATTGATAAGAATGGAGATGCATACTACGACAATGGAGTAACCAAGAATGTTTCTCATCGCAGATATTTTCAGGAGGCTATCAGTGGAGAGCAGACCATCAGCGATCCCCTGGAAAGCAGTGTGGACCATAAGGTGCGGGTGGTTTTAGGTGTGCCGGTATACAAAGACCATAAAGTGATCGGTGTGTTGGGCGGATCCTGTAATGTTACAGCGCTGAGCCATATGCTTTTTAATGATCTTTTTGATGGAGCGGGAAACAGTCTTCTGGCTACAAGTGATGGAGAGATCATTGCCTTTGACAGTGGTTCGGCGTCCGGTACGGAGATCACATATGGAATCAATCTTTTTAAATATTACGGAGAAAAAAATCTCAAAGGAAAGAATACTCTTCAGGATATTCAGGAAGATTTTAAATTTGGCGAAAGAGGTCTGGTGAAGCTTAGCCTCAAAGAGCGAAAAGAAGAGGACCGGTATCTGGCATATATGCCTCTTGGATACAACGACTGGATGATCTGTTATGCAATTCCTGTAAAAAGTGCACAGCAGGCTTATGAATTCATTTCCGGTTATGAAATCCTATTTATGGGAAGCTTCTGTATTCTGGTGCTTCTCCTGCTCCTGTATATTGTTGTAAGAAATAATCAGGAGAAAGCGGAATTGGTGCGTTCTGCCCAGAAGGATGCGCTTACAGGCGTTTATAACAGAGAGAATACGCAGAAGGTGATCGATGCTATTCTGAGAGAAAAAGCTCCGGAAGACTTTCATGGCTTCCTGATCCTGGATATGGATCATTTTAAAGAAGTGAATGATGTTTACGGACATGTCATGGGAGATAATGTATTAAAAATGCTGGGAGGTTTTCTTAAAGAGCAGTTCCGGGAACAGGATGTGATTGGGCGTATCGGCGGGGATGAGTTTGTAATCCTGCTCTGTAATATCGGTTCACGGGAAAATATGGAGAGCAGAATAAAAAAACTTCATGAAAAGCTCAGGGAGATCCGTATGGAAGGCATGGGAGAGCATACATTTACTTTTAGTGCAGGAATTGCTTTTGCACCACAGGATGGAGATACCTTTATGGAACTGTATCAAAAAGCAGATTTTGCCCTTTATCAGGTAAAACGCTCCGGAAGGGATGGCTACCGGATCTATAAATAACAATAAAAAAGACAGAAGATATCCTGAAGAGAAAAAAGGAAATCTTCTGTCTTCTTTTTGTATAAATTGGAATGGGAAGCTTTGATGTCCTTAGGCTTCCGGAATTTTTTGAATGATCGTTCTGTTTATGACAACCAGGAAAGCTACGGACACGATCAGAGAAATGATCTCCGCAATGGGGAAAGACCACCATACTGCGTGAAGTCCGCCGATGGAAGCAAGGATATAAGCAGCAGGTACCAGGACAAACAGCTGACGCATGATAGATACGATCATACTGAATACAGCTTTTCCGAGTGCCTGGAATACAGTTCCCGCAATGATACAGAACCATGCGATCAGATAGTGGATTCCTATGATACGAAGTGCAGGGATTCCGATGGTAAGCATATCTTCGGAAGCACTGAACAGCCCCAGCAGTGTTTTCGGAATAAATTCAAAGGCAAGAAAACCAATGAATGTAAAACAGAATGCGATGAACATGCTGACTTTGACAGTTTTAAGCATACGCTTTCTGTGGCGTGCACCATAATTATAGGCAATGATCGGTGTAATGCCGTTGTTAAGTCCAAATACAGGCATGAAGAAAAAACTCTGCAATTTGAAGTAAACACCAAATACTGCAGTTGCAGTGACTGTAAAC
>NZ_JBCLNI010000026.1:0-50553 GCF_039062885.1 Blautia sp. 2227st1_G12_2227SCRN_220401
GAAGAAGAGATTGCTGCCGCATTTAAACCGAACACAAAGGTTCTTTTTGCAGAAACCATCGCCAATCCGGCTCTGGTCGTCCTGGACATCGAGAAATTTGCACACGTTGCACACCAGAACGGCGTACCTCTTATTGTGGATAACACCTTTGCCACACCGGTAAACTGCCGTCCCTTCGAGTGGGGTGCAGATATCGTTACCCACTCCACCACCAAATATATGGACGGGCATGCCGTTCAGGTAGGCGGCGCCATTGTCGACAGCGGTAACTTCGACTGGGATGCCTATGGCCATAAATATCACGGTCTGACAGAGCCGGATGAATCCTATCACGGTGTTGTCTATACAAAGCAGTTTGGAAAAAAAGCTTACATCACTAAGGCTACTTCCCAGCTGATGCGTGATCTGGGCTCTATTCCGTCTCCGATGAACTGCTTCCTTCTGAACCTCGGCCTGGAAACGCTTCCACTGCGTGTTGAACGCCATTGCTCCAATGCCCAGAAGATCGCAGAATACCTAAACGCACACGAAAAGGTTTCTCATGTAAATTATGCAGGACTTCCGGAGGATAAATATCACGCACTGGCTCAGAAATATATGAAGGATGGCCGTACCTGCGGCGTTATCTCCTTTGAACTGACCGGTGGCCGTGATGCAGCAGTCCGTTTTATGGACAGTCTGAAGCTTGCCACCATCGCAACTCATGTTGCTGCTTCCATCACTATGGTCCTTCACCCAGCCAGCCATACACATCGCCAGATGAACGACGAGCAGTTGGTTGAAGCAGGAGTTTCTCCTGGAATGATCCGTCTTTCCATCGGTATCGAAAATGTGGATGATATTATCAAAGATCTGGAACAGGCACTGAAAAATGCATAAATAACCAATTCAAAAAGGAAGGATACATCTGCTCATGCATGATGTATCCTTCCTTTTTATGATATATTTTCTCCTACTCTCAATTATGGCATTTCCGCCAATTACCTGCATCCTGTTCTGAACGGCTTTCTTCTGGCACATAAATTCCTGCAGCTGCTGCAAGTATCTGAAACTACCTTACAAAATCCATTATTCATCTTTTTCCAGCTGTTTGATCAGCTGGTTCACATATGTAGAAAGCCCCGCCACCAGGACTCCCTGTGTTGTGGATGTAAATACTGCCATTGCAATATCCTGTGCATTTTTACAGGAACAGGTAGCAAAAACATAAATTCCGCATATAAGGATTCCTGCACACCCCAATATCAGCGGAATATATTTGTCCTTCACAGCCTGAGCCTCCTTCAGTGCGATCCCCATAAAATACAAAGCGATTGCTGTGATCAGCAATTCCGGTTTAATATAATTCACAAGCGCTTCCATGAATATTCTCAGTATCTCCCCTGCCGCTTTGATTTATTTTATGAATTTCTCCAAGAAATATTTCACAAATTCCCCAAAAATGTAAGCTACGTGTAAGCTATCTGTAAGCTACGCATAAATTTTCATGCGTTCTCAGACTGATTTGTTCTATTTTTCTTTAGACACAAAGAAAGGGGCTGTGAAATAACAGTCATCTACGCAAAAAGAGGACTTTTCGTTCATTTTAAAAGAAAAGTCCTTTTTTAAATTTCATATTCAAATCTTAAGACACATTCTTATAATTCCTAAAATCAGCAAATGTACTGGATAAAAAAGATAATTAAACCACTTATTCTGTTTTCCACGTTCTCCATTATAAGTAAGTGTCAGGCCAAATCCAAGCAAAGCCCATGGTTCTTTGAACATGGAAAGATAGGAAAATGGAATCGCAAGTGCCTGTCGGTCATGAAAAATATAATAGAAATATCCAATCAGCACCGCATGGTGTTCATAATCTAATCCCAGATTCATTGCAGCAAAGCACAATACTGCCACAATGAGAAATGATACGAAATACCATAAAGCTTTCGGCAATGCTGCCATCTTTTCCTTGAGTACATCAATCAGCCAGATCATGGCAAGCACCAAGGCTAACGTAAACATAATATTGTTCCAGTTGGCTTCAAAAAATGTAGCTGTTGTACACATATCAAAAGGAATTTCTGATATTACTCCAAATACAAGAAGTGTAATTAAATACTTCCATTTATTTTTTGTGTGGAAATAGCCTTCCACGAGAAGGAAGATGAATATTGGAAATGCGATTCTTCCTAAAATATCAAAAAAGTCACTCAACCGATTCAATGCTCCTCCATCCAAATTCGGATAGATTAACGCTTTGTTTGTGTGATCGATAAGCATAGATAGAAAAGCAATGTATTTAAGCTGCGCCCCTGAAAATATTTTTATTCTTTCTTTTATATTGTTCATAAAAAATAGTCCTTTTTTTAATTTCTTCAATTACATTCACTTATTGGGTCATCTTTACCCACCCCACTGGATATGGCGAAAAGGAACCGTTGAATAGTAGAAAGCTAAGATTGTGATAACTCTATATTACTATAGTTGTTTTGAAAAAACTATATAAAAGAAGAGTTTATGAAGCATAAAGCTTTAAAGAAAATCGAAGGAGGAAAGTCCACTCAAAGAGTGAATATACAAAAACAAAAGATTAAGGTGCAGAAACTTCATCTGGAATTGTTGGAGAAATTGCAGTAGCATACAGGTTACTGTTCACTCCCGTGTCAATCACTTCGCTGATTGACACGGAGGATGCATGTTTTGGCTTGAATGCATCTCGCCCCATCGCCAAAGGCAATTTAAAATGGCGAGATGCGTTGCTGGTCGCACATCGTGTGAACAGTAACGCATACAGCGAAAACAGAGGCTGAAATGAAGAGCTGGATGCAATTGAAGAAAAAATATGATATCCTAAGTGTAGCAGAAAGATATAATCATGGAGGTATATACACATGTACATTGCAGACAAAAAAAGATACGACACAATGGTTTACAACCGCTGCGGTAAAAGTGGCTTGAAGCTGCCTGTTGTTTCACTTGGACTCTGGCACAATTTTGGTGATACAAGTATCTACGAAAATATGAAGCAGATGTGCTTTACCTCTTTTGACAATGGAATCACTCATTTTGACCTTGCCAATAATTATGGGCCTGCTTATGGCAGTGCAGAACGCAATTTCGGCAAGCTTTTCAGGGAAGAACTTCATCCATACCGAGATGAAATGCTCATCAGCACAAAGGCCGGATTTGATATGTGGGAAGGACCTTATGGCAATTGGGGAAGCCGCAAGTACCTTATTGCAAGCCTGGACCAGAGTCTTAAGCGACTTGGACTTGATTATGTCGATATCTTCTATCATCACAGAATGGATCCTGAGACACCACTTGAGGAGACTATGGGTGCTCTTGACTCTATCGTTCGAAGTGGAAAAGCCCTTTATGTAGGTCTTTCAAATTATGATGGTCCCACACTTAAAAAAGCTACAGAAATCCTAACCGATTTGAAATGTCCTTTCGTAATCAACCAGAACCGTTATTCTATCTTTGACAGAACAATTGAGAATAACGGGCTTAAGGACACTGCCTATGAGCTTGGAAAAGGTATCATAGCTTTCTCTCCTCTCGCACAGGGACTTCTTACGAAGCGCTACCTCAATGGTATCCCTGCTGATAGCAGAATTGCCACTGACGGACGATTCCTTAATGAGACTGCACTTACATCAGAAAAGCTTTCCCAGATTCAGGCACTTAACGAAATTGCTATGGAAAGAGGACAGACGCTTGCCGAGATGGCTCTTAGCTGGATTCTAAAAGATGATAAAGTAACAAGTGTCCTAATTGGAGCTTCAAAACCTGAGCAGATTCTTGATAATATCAAGATAATCGGACATACTGATTTTTCAGATGAAGAACTTAAGAAGATTGATGATATCGTTAATTCTTAATCAATGAAAGGGGCTGTGATCGGCTCTTCTTTTTGTTTCCTTCGCTCTGTTACCTACTTGTTACCTACCTGTTGCCTATCTTACCATTTTCAAGACTTCTCACACTGACTCAAATTACATCTTCTTTTTTACGATCAAAATTAAGAAAAGTACCGCAGCCCTTGGAACTACGGTACTTTCAAGGTTTGTTGACTCTTTAATTAAAAAGGTTTTATTAGAACTTGCCAGCGTCAGCAGCTTCCTGTACGGAAACAGCTACAGCAACTGTCATACCAACCATCGGGTTGTTTCCAGCGCCGATAAGACCCATCATCTCTACGTGAGCCGGTACGGAAGAAGATCCTGCGAACTGAGCGTCAGAATGCATACGTCCAAGTGTATCAGTCATACCGTAGGAAGCAGGACCTGCTGCCATGTTGTCCGGATGAAGTGTACGTCCTGTACCACCGCCGGAAGCAACGGAGAAGTATTTTTTACCTTTCTCGTTGCACTCTTTTTTGTATGTTCCTGCTACCGGATGCTGGAAACGAGTCGGGTTTGTAGAGTTTCCTGTGATGGAAACGTCAACGCCCTCTTTCCACATGATCGCAACACCTTCCGGAACGCTGTTAGCGCCGTAGCAGTTAACTTTTGCACGAAGTCCCTCTGAATAGGATTTACGGAATACTTCCTTAACCTCGTTCTTATATGGATCATACTCTGTCTCTACATATGTAAAGCCGTTGATACGGGAGATGATCTGAGCAGCGTCTTTTCCAAGACCGTTCAGGATAACACGAAGAGGTTTTTTACGAACTTTGTTTGCTTTCTCGGCGATACCGATAGCACCCTCAGCTGCTGCGAAGGACTCATGTCCTGCAAGGAAGCAGAAGCAGTCTGTCTCTTCCTCAAGAAGCATCTTTCCAAGGTTTCCATGTCCAAGACCTACTTTACGTGTGTCTGCAACGGATCCCGGGATACAGAAAGCCTGAAGGCCTTCTCCGATAGCTGCTGCTGCGTCAGCGGCTCTTCTGCAGCCTTTTTTGATCGCGATAGCTGCACCTACTGTGTAAGCCCAGCAAGCGTTCTCGAAGCAGATCGGCTGAATGCCTTTGATCTGATCGTAAACGTTCAGTCCTGCGTCTTTAGTGATTTTCTCAGCTTCTTCGATAGAAGCGATTCCATAGCTGTTTAAAACAGAATTGATCTTGTCAATTCGTCTCTCATATGATTCAAATAAAGCCATTTCCTGTAACCTCCTGATATTTTTACCTTACGAAGTGTAATTACTCTTTTCTTGGGTCGATGATCTTAACAGCATCTGCAACACGACCGTACTGACCTTTTGCTTTCTCCCATGCTGTGTTCGGGTCATCACCTTTCTTAATGAAGTCAGTCATTTTTCCAAGGCTTACGAACTGATATCCGATGATCTCATCGTTCTCATCAAGAGCGATACCTGTAACATAACCCTCAGCCATCTCAAGGTAACGAGGTCCTTTTTTCAGAGTTCCATACATTGTACCAACCTGAGAACGAAGTCCTTTTCCAAGGTCCTCAAGACCAGCTCCTACTGCAAGTCCGTCCTCGGAGAATGCAGACTGGGAACGTCCGTAAACGATCTGAAGGAAAAGCTCTCTCATAGCTGTATTGATTGCATCACATACAAGGTCTGTGTTCAGCGCCTCCATAACGGTAAGTCCTGGAAGGATCTCAGAAGCCATAGCTGCAGAGTGAGTCATTCCTGAACATCCGATCGTCTCAACAAGTGCCTCCTGGATGATTCCCTCTTTAACGTTAAGGGAAAGCTTACAAGCACCCTGCTGCGGAGCACACCAGCCAACACCGTGTGTAAATCCGGAGATATCCTTTACTTCTTTTGCCTGAACCCATTTTGCTTCTTCCGGGATCGGAGCGGCACCATGATGTACGCCCTGTGCCACTGGACACATTTCTTCTACTTCGCGTGAATAAATCATTTTAAAACTCCTTTCAAGTATAGATTGACCGATGTTATTGAGAAAAAAAGTTCGATAACACCCTATGGCTATTTTCTCACAAAACCTTTGTTTCGTCCAGTCATATTTGATAAAATTTTGCCATAAAACGCATAATATTGGTAGTTATTCCGGCAGTATTGCATGCCTAACTGTCAAATATTTCTGGCAACTGCTATATGTATGTGATAATATATTAGCAAGTTTAACCCTGGAGGTATATTTTTCATGAATGCATCTGTGGATTCTGTTTTTCCAGAAAAATACCGTGTTCTCAGCGGAAGTACTTTGAAAATGATCGCTGTTATCACCATGCTGATCGATCATATCGGAGCTGTACTGCTCAGTATGTATCAGCCCGCACAGAAAATCCTGTTTACGCTTTTCGGCAGAGAATATACTGTATATCTTATTTTCCGCGATATCGGCAGAGCTGCTTTTCCCATCTTCTGTTTTCTCCTGCTGGAAGGCTTCCGGCATACACGGAGCCGGTTCCGCTATGGGAGAAATCTCCTTCTTTTTGCACTGCTCTCAGAAATTCCGTGGAATCTGATGTTTACAAATACGCTGCATTATGAAAGACAGAATGTGTTTTTCACGCTTTTTCTCGGATATCTGGCCTTTTGTGCCATCGAATATTTCCAGACCAGACCTTCGATACAGCTTTTCTGCATCCTGGGGCTGCTTGTTGTTTCCATTTTTCTGAAAGCAGACTATGGATGGCGGGGATATATCTTCCTGCTGATCATGTATTATATGCGAAACGACAAGCCAGGCCAGGCAATCCTCGGAAGCTGCTGGCTTTACTATGAATGGAGAGCCTGTTTCGCCTTTCTGTCCATTAACCTGTACAATGGAAAAAGAGGCTTCATCCGCGGAAAAGCAGCAAAATATTTCTTTTACTGGTTTTATCCAGTCCATATTATGGGACTGGTCATACTTCGACAGATTTTATTTCTGTCTTAATTCTTTTTTTCTTATTGTCTTATATGGATGTGCGTGTTGTATGTGAAAAGTTTTGAGATTTCAGTTCTGCACTTTTCCAGTGGGGAGTTCTGAGGGGAGAAAGCACTCAGAGTTGCGAAGCCCGTTTTTCTCCCCTCAGGCACCCCTCTTTCCGGGCACGCAATTCGGCCAGGCCCCTTCATAATGTAACACTCCTGGTTCGGTCCTGTATTCCACTTCTATCACCCATTTATCACTGTGCCGATTATAATTGTATGTTCTGTTTTACCACATCTAAAAGTCAAACTATTCATTCATCAATCCAGGAACAGGCCTGCTACGCAGGCCGCCTTCCGTCCCCCTCTCACCCGATCGGCACAGCCTCTCGCAAACAATACCGTCGCATCCATCGCCCCATCAAAAAAAGCCACACTCTCAAAAAAGTGCGGCTTCCCTGCGTGGCCAGGAGGGGAGGAGCTCGAGGAGGGGAGACGGCCTTCGCAACTGTGAGTGCTTCCCCTCCTCGAACCTTCCGCTGCTTACCAAGCAGAACTTATTTCAAAAAACAAAGAAAAACTATTTTTTCTTCACAATTTCTTTTGCATTTTTATAAATGGAATCCGCCGGAACACATCCACGTACCGGTGACAGCGGGTAGATATTAGAATTCCGTCCGATCACAGTACCGGGATTCAGCACAGAACCGCATCCGACTTCAACATGATCTCCGAGCATCGCTCCGAATTTCTTAAGACCGGTTTCGATCTTTTCATCCCCGTCTTTTACGACAACCAGCTTCTTGTCTGATTTTACGTTGGAACAGATCGATCCGGCACCCATGTGGGACTTATATCCCAGCACAGCATCTCCAACATAATTATAATGAGGAACCTGAACCTTGTTAAACAGCACTGCATTCTTAAGCTCTGTGGAATTTCCCACAACTGCGCCCTCACCAACGATAGCCTTGCCGCGGATAAATGCACAGTGGCGCACCTCGGCGTCTCTGCCAATGATAGCCGGTCCGGTGATACTTGCAGTCGGCGCAACTGTAGCGGATCTTGCGATCCATACATTTTCGCCCTTCTCCTCATATTCAGAAGGATCCAGTGTTTTTCCCAGCTTAATAATGAAATCTCCGATCTCCGGAAGAACCTCCCACGGATAGGTTTTTCCCTCAAAAAGCTCTGCTGCAATGGTCTCATTCAGATCCAGCATATTGCTGATAGTAAAATCTTTCATCATGATGATCTCTTTCCTCCCTGTCCGGAAGCCCGCTCCGGCTTCCTGTAGTTTACAGCGGCCGCATCAAAAAACTGCCGCAGGTTATACTGATAATTGCTTGCCTCCACCTGCCGGGTACGTACCCGCACAAAATGCTCCAGCTTGTCCATATATTCCTGTTCCGTGATGCTGCCCTCTGCCACATAGGTGAGCCCCTTTTCCCAGCTTGCCGTAAGCTCCGGGTTCAGAAGCTGCCGGATAGAACAATTTACCACATCAAAGATCATTTCCCCAAGAAGCGTTGGAGTGATCACCTGGGTCTTTTTGTTCAGTGCCAGATATTTGATGTTAAAAAGCTTCTTCAGGATCTCGGCACGGGTAGCACTGGTGCCGATCCCGCTTCCCTTGATCTGGGCTCGAAGCTCCTCATCCTCGATCAGCTGTCCTGCATTTTCCATGGCAAGGATCATGGAACCGGAATTGTATCGTTTGGGCGGTGAAGTCTCACCCTCCTTGATACTCAAACCGTTCACAGGAAGTATATCACCCTTTTTCAGCTTCTGCAACGCCTCCAGGAGCACAGTATCACAGGAAGCCTCGTCTTCCTCTCCATTTCCGTTTTTCTCACTGTCTGAAGCCCTTTTCCGCGAAAAAGAATTCGTGGCAATCTTCAGATAGCCTTCTTCTTTGAGAACCTTAAAGGATGAAAAGAATGCCTCTCCGTCCAGCTTCGTCACAAGACTCACCTTCTGATAAACGGCCGGCGGATAAAAAATACATAAAAATCTCCGTACAATGGTCTCGTACACACGCTGTGCGGTAAGAGACACATTTCCCAGCGCGTTCAGTCCCTGACCGGTAGGAATGATCGCGTAATGGTCTGTGATCTGCTTGTCATTCACATATCTGGTCTTTGCAATGCTTTTCCAGGATTCCATCCCCAAAACCTCTGCCGCCGCAGCACCGGCCTGCTGATAATTTCGAAGACCGGATATATTCTTGTATATCTCCTTGGCCACTGCCGTGGAAAGAACTCTGGCATCCGTTCTCGGATAAGTCACCAGCTTCTTCTCATAAAGCTCCTGTACGATCCGGAGTGTCTCGTCCGGACTGATCTTAAACAGCTTTGAGCACACATTCTGAAGCTCCGCCAAGTTAAAAAGAAGCGGCGGATTTTTGTTTTCTTTTTTTCGTTCCACCTTTTCCACAATACAGGAAAGGGGCTGGTTCACCATCAGCTGATCGATCAGCATCTGTGCATGCTCTTTTTTCCTGAAGCCGTTTTCTTTATAAAGATACGGGGACTGGAAATACCGGCTGCCTTCCACAGCTCTCCATTCACCGTCAAAATTTTCGCCTGCAAGTCCAATGCTGCCAAGGACACGGTAAAACGGTGTCTTCACAAAGACACGGATCTCCCGTTCTCTCCGCACCACCATGCCAAGAACACAGGTCATCACACGCCCAACTGCAATGGCCTGATATTTGGAATGGAGATAATTGGTGACACTGCTTCCGTAGCGCAAGGTCAGAACTCTGGAAAAATTGATTCCCATAAGATAATCTTCCTTTGCGCGGAGATACGCAGATGCTGCCAGATTATCATACTCCGAGATATCCTTCGCTTCACGGATTCCTCTTAAGATCTCTTCCTCTGTCTGGGAATCGATCCACACACGTTTCTGGACTTTCCCCTTTACTCCTGCCATCTGGGCTACCAGACGGTAGATATATTCACCCTCACGTCCGGAGTCGGTACACACATAAATGGTATCCACATCCGGCCGGTTCAGCAGTCCTTTTACGATCTCGAACTGCTTTTTGACCCCGGGGATCACTTCATATTTAAATTCGCGCGGCAAAAAAGGCAGGGTATCAAAACTCCACCTTTTAAACTTGATATCATATTTTTCGGGATAGCTCATGGTAACCAGGTGTCCTACACACCAGGTTACCACAGAATCATCAGATTCCAGATATCCGTCTTTTCTCTGACCGTTGATTTTCAAAGCCTTCGCAAATTCCTGTGCCACGCTGGGCTTCTCCGCTATGTATAAAGCCTTTGCCATACTATTTATCTGCACTCATCTTTCTAAGCGGCCATGCCAGAAGCACACCTCCGCCAACTATATTTCCCAGTGTTACGATCACCATGCTTTTAAGCATAGCGCCGACAGACAATCCTGGCACCATACAGAATGCAACTGTAAAAATACCCATATTTGCAATACAATGCTCAAATCCGCTGACAACGAAACCTGAAATACAGATCACGATCATCAGGAACTTGCCTGACTCACTCTTCAGCTTAATGCCGCAGAGAACAGCAAGACAGACGAAGAAATTACAAAGTACCGCACGGAAAAACATCTGTCCTGCCGGAATACTCAGTTTTCCGTTTATAAATCCGGCAAAATAATCTGCTGTACCGGACGCTCCGGCACCTACAAAGATCAGCGCCAGGATCAGGCATCCCACAAAATTGCCGATGTAACTGATTCCCCAGACCTTGCCAACATCTTTCCATGATACGCTCTTGTCATACGCACCAAAAGCCATTACCAGATTGTTACCGGTAAACAGCTCTCCTCCTACCATTGCGATCAGCAGGACCGCAATAGAGAACACGATGGCTCCAAGGAATTTCCCCCATTCCGGGAATGTCTTGGAAAATACATTTCCAACAACGTTACTGTAGATCATCGCCACATCAATAAAAAATCCGGCCATGATCGCCCGCATAAAGTATTTTCCGAAATTGCTGTTCAGTAAGTTTATCTTACCCTTCGCAGCGGTTGACAGTTTCTCTACATCCTCCCTGTTCATAAATAGCACCTCCACATATTTTAGCAAGCGTGGCACTTTGTTGCTGCTTCTTTGTTCACAGCAACACGCTTTCCGGAAATCTGCTTGTTATATTGTAACACTTTACTAATTATTTAACAATAAAAATGCGAAAATTTTCAAAAATTTCCGTTTTGTTACATACAACAAACAATATCCGTTTTATACCAGAACACGATAGATGCCATCCCAGGCCAGTTCCTTTTTTTTCAGGAAATTTTCTGTTTCCTCCTCTGATTGCTCCACGCATTTCCATGCCAGTCCGCACTGGGCACTGATCTCTGAAGGGATCGGGATCAGCCTTCCCGGAAATTCAGATTCCCTGGCCATTTTTTCCATTTTCATGGCAGCCGTGGTTGTGGAAAATGTCACAACTGTAGTAATTACTTTTCTGCGCATATCTCCTTTGTTCCTTCCACATACGCAAAAACAGGACACCGGAAAAACCGATATCCCGTTTCTGACGATTTTCTTTATTTCCTGTAAAGGATCCAGTTCTTATTTAGCCTGGATATATCCTTTCGCTTTCAGAGTTTCTGCACAGAGAACTGCTCCGCCTGCGGCACCTCTTACTGTGTTATGGGAAAGTCCGATGAACTTGTAATCATAAACAGTATCCTCACGAAGACGTCCTACAGATACTCCCATTCCATTCTCATAGTTTACATCCATCTGTACCTGCGGACGGTTGTCCTCCTCAAGATACTGGATGAACTGCTTCGGAGCGCTTGGAAGCTCAAGCTCCTGCGGAAGTCCCTTAAACTCAACCAGCTTCTGGATCAGCTGCTCTTTGGTAGGTTTCTTGCGGAATTTAACGAATACAGCTGCTGTATGTCCGTTGAGGACCGGAACACGTACACACTGGCATGTGATGACAGGTGTGGTAGCCGGAGCGATCACGCCGTCCTCGATCTTGCCCCAGAGTCTTAATGGCTCCTTCTCACTCTTCTCTTCCTCACCACCGATGTACGGAATGATGTTGTGCTCCATCTCCGGCCAGTCCTTGAAGGTTTTTCCTGCTCCGGAAATAGCCTGGTATGTAGTGGCAACTACTTCATACGGCTCGAACTCTTTCCATGCGGTAAGTACCGGAGCGTAGCTCTGGATAGAGCAGTTCGGTTTAACAGCTACAAAGCCGCGTTTTGTTCCGAGACGTTTCTTCTGGAATTCGATAACCTCAAAGTGCTCCGGATTGATTTCCGGAACTACCATCGGAACGTCCGGTGTCCAGCGGTGTGCGCTGTTGTTGGACACAACCGGTGTCTCTGTCTTTGCATATTCTTCCTCGATCGCCTTGATCTCATCCTTCGTCATATCAACTGCGGAAAATACAAAGTCAACAGTAGCTGCAACCTTCTCAACCTCGTGGATATCCATAACAACCAGCTTCTTTACTGCCTCCGGCATCGGAGTATCCATTTTCCATCTGCCGCCCACAGCCTCCTCGTAGGTCTTGCCTGCGCTTCTCGGGCTTGCCGCTACAGTAACCACCTCAAACCACGGGTGATTCTCCAGAAGAGAAATGAATCTCTGACCAACCATTCCAGTTGCACCTAAAATACCGACTTTAAGCTTTTCACTCATAATAAAACTCTCCTCATCTCGTGTCCCTCCATGGCACACATTTGTCTTTTCTGTAAATACTATACCAATTTTTCCTAAAATGCAAGCATTATCTTAATTTTTTTCAAGATATTCTTTATTCTGAGCGATCACCTGCTCCATCACGTCCGGTCCCGGCGCTCCCAGAGTCACACGTTTTTCCACGCAGGTCTTCATACTGATGGCTTCATAGATGTCCTCCTCAAACACAGGACTGATCTCTTTGTACTCGGAAAGCGGAAGCTCATCCAGAGAGATTCCCTTATCCAGACAGAGAAGGACCAGTCTTCCGACGATGCCGTGAGCATCACGGAACGGTACACCGTGGTTAACCAGATAGTCTGCTGCGTCTGTGGCGTTTGTAAAGCCTCTCTTTGCACTTGCCTCCATGTTGGCTTTGTTGAACTGCATAGTGGAAACCATGCCGGTAAACAGGGCGATACAGCCTTTTACGGTGTCGATGGCATCAAAGGTCAGCTCCTTGTCTTCCTGCATATCTTTGTTGTATGCAAGCGGGATTCCCTTCATGGTTGTGAGAATAGATGTCAGCGCTCCGTAAACACGGCCTGTTTTTCCACGGACAAGCTCTGCGATATCCGGATTCTTCTTCTGCGGCATGATACTGCTGCCTGTGCTGTATGCGTCATCGATCTCAACGAAACGGTACTCATTGGAATTCCACAGAATGATCTCCTCTGAAAAACGGCTCAGATGCATCATGATTGTAGAAAATGCACTGAGAAGCTCGATGACATAATCTCTGTCAGATACGGAATCCATACTGTTTCTGGTTGGTGCATCAAAGCCGAGAAGCTCTGCAGTATAGGCACGATCCAGCGGATAAGTGGTTCCTGCCAGTGCTCCCGCTCCAAGCGGACAGGTATTCATTCTCTTACGGATATCAAAAAGTCTGTCACGGTCTCTGCGGAACATCTCAAAATATGCGCCTACATGGTGTGCCAGAGTTACCGGCTGTGCCTTCTGAAGGTGGGTAAATCCCGGCATGTAGGTGTGAACATTCTCTTCCATGATCTTCTGCAGGGCAAGAAGAAGGTCCTTCAGCTCCTTATCTGTCTCATCGATCTCGTCGCGGACATAAAGCTTCATATCCAGAGCTACCTGGTCATTACGGCTTCTTCCTGTGTGAAGCTTCTTTCCGGCATCTCCGATACGGTCGATCAGGTTTGCCTCCACGAAGCTGTGGATATCCTCATACTCCGCTGTGATCTCCAGCTTGCCTGCTTCCACGTCTGCAAGGATACCGTCCAGTCCTTCTGTGATCTGCTCCTTTTCTTCCTCTGTCAGGATCCCCTGTTTTGCAAGCATGGCAACATGTGCCTTGCTTCCACGGATATCCTGTCTGTAAAATTTTTGATCAAAGGAAATGGATGCGTTAAAATTGTAAACCAGCTTGTCCGTTTCTTTTGTAAAACGGCCTCCCCATAACTGTGCCATATTGATTCTTCCTCACTTTTCTTTTTTGCGGCAGAACTATCTTCTCCGGACATACACGAGCTCCGTCTCCCGGACGTCTGCACTTTTCTGTGTTAGTGTAACATATTTTTATAAAAATGCAAAGTTTTTCATAATTATACGTTTGCTGTCTTCAGCCGTTGTTACTGTTCACTCGGTTCTCAGTAACCAGCCGTTCTCTGTCCATGGCTTCTTTCTTTGAAAATACACAGCCGCAGTAATTCTGCCGGTACAGAGCATGCTCATGAGACAGCTCAATAGAACGCTTGTAGCCATTCTTTTTCTTAAAATCTGAAGTCAGATGTGGCACTTTATAGATTTCTGCCAGCTCCTCGCCAATCTCATTGATCTTCTGTGCATTTTTCAGCGGACTGATACTTAATGTTGTGGTGAAATAATCATATCCTCCCTCCTTCGCCAGCTTTGCCGCCTCTTCCATCCGCAGGCGGTAACACCGAAAGCACCTCTCTCCTCCTTCTGGAACATCTTCCAGGCCTTTTGCCATTTCATAAAATTCCTTCGGGTCATACCGGCCCTCCATAAGAGTTACCGGATGGACAAATTCCATCTCCCCGATCAGGCGGCGGATCTCAGCCACGCGGTGTGAATATTCCTCCAACGGTGCGATATTGGGATTATAAAAAAATATCGTGATCTCAAAATACTGCGACAGATATTCCATCACATAGCTGCTGCATGGCGCACAGCAGGCATGCAGAAAAAGTCTGGGGGTTTTCCCTTCTTTCTGGTTTCTTTCAATCAGTTTATCCAGTTCTTTCTGGTAGTTTCTCTTGTTCAATGTTTGTAATTCCTTTCTCTATGACCGTTTTCAGGCAGACATCAAAGTATGCATCTCTGCCATTGGCCTTCTCATGTTTCAGACATATGATAATATTATACCATTATCTACGAAAAGGAGGCAACATCCATGAATCCTGTCCTGAAAGTGCGGGACGTGTGTCTCTCCTATCACACATTGTCCGGTGAGACACCCGCCCTTTCTCATATATCCTTTGACCTGATGCCCGGTGAATTCCTGTCCATTGTAGGACCTTCCGGATGCGGAAAATCCACTCTTCTGAATCTCATTGCCGGCCTGCTCACTCCTGAGCACGGTTCCATTACTCTGGGAGACCGTCCGGTATCCTCCGGCAGTGCCGCTGTAGGATATATGCTCCAGAAGGATCATCTTCTGGAATGGCGGAGCATCTACAAAAACATCCTTCTCGGCCTGGAGATCCGGAAAGAGCTCACACCTGAAAAACTGGCACATGCAGAAGCCCTTCTTCAGACCTACGGTCTGGACCGTTTCCGTGATGCCCGCCCTTCCCAGCTTTCCGGCGGAATGCGCCAACGTGCCGCTCTGATCCGGACCCTGGTGCTGGAACCGGAGCTCCTTCTTCTGGACGAACCATTTTCCGCTCTGGATTACCAGACACGCTTAAATGTCAGTGATGATATCGGAAAAATCCTCAAAAGCTCCGGCAAGCCTGCGATCCTGGTCACTCATGACATCTCCGAAGCCATCAGTATGGCCGACCGGGTACTGATCCTTTCTGCACGTCCTGCCACTGTACGAAAGATCATTGATATCGATCTGGATATCAGCGACCGCACTCCCCTCTCCTCCAGAAATGCTCCGGATTTTAAGAAATATTTTAACATCATATGGAAGGAGCTCAATGAAAATGCCTGAAATTTCCAAACAGCAGAAACAATATCTTGCACGGCAGAAAAAAGAAAAACACATTATCCTGGCTGCACGGACACTTCTTTTTGTTCTTTTTATGGGACTTTGGGAAATATCCTCTGATCTTGGATGGATCGATTCCTTTATCTTCAGCAGTCCTTCCCTGATCGCAAAGACCTTTCTTTCCATGTGCAGGGATCAGTCCCTGTTTGCACATATTGCCGTGACACTGGCAGAAACTCTTGTCAGTTTCTTTTTTGTTGTGATCCTGGGTGTAGGAACCGCAGTACTTCTCTGGTGCTCCCGACGGATCGCACGGATCCTGGAGCCATGTCTGGTGGTACTGAACAGTCTCCCGAAATCTGCTCTGGCCCCTCTTCTGATCGTATGGCTTGGTGCCAACGAACGTACCATTGTAGTCGCCGGCATGTCTGTAGCCATCTTCGGCTCCGTTATCAATCTGTACTCCGGTTTCTGCCAGGCAGATCCGGAAAAGCTGAAGCTGATCGAAACTCTTGGGGGACACAAAAAGGAAAAGCTTCTGAAGATCGTCCTGCCCTCCTCCGTTCCTCTTATCCTGAGTGTGATGAAGGTCAACATCGGGCTTTGCCTGGTAGGCGTGATCATCGGAGAATTTATCGGTGCCCGAAAAGGCCTGGGATACCTGATCATTTACGGAAGCCAGACATTCAGACTTACATGGGTCCTGATGTCCATTGTGATCCTCTGCATCATTGCCATGCTGCTGTATTTTGCACTTTATCTTATTGAAAAACAGGTCCGGAAGCATTAGCTGTAAAAAGGGCGTGTAAAAATGATCTCTCATTTTTTACACGCCTCTTTTGCTCTTATAACCTTTGTTTCAAAGTTTTCCCACGGCAAAGGCCGTGCATAATAAAAGCCCTGGATCTCATCGCAGCTCAGGCTTCGCAGGATCTCCACCTGTTTTGCTTTCTCCACGCCCTCGGCAAGAACCTTCATTCCCAGGCTGTGTGCCAGCGAAATGGTATGACGGATCACCTGCTGCCCACGAAAATTCTCTATGTAATCGATCAGACTTTTATCCAGCTTCAGAGTATCGAATGGCAGCTGGTTCAGGCTTGTCATAGATGAATAGCCGGAGCCAAAATCATCCATATGCAGCTCGAATCCTGCATCCACCATCTTCTCTATGAGCTTACTGATCCGATCATTATACAACGTAGCAGTTTCTGTCAATTCAATGGGAACAGAAGAAAACGGAATGCCATTTTCTTCCACGATCTTCACATAACGACAGATCATATTATCGTAATGGATACTGGCACGTGACAGATTCACCGAAATCGGAAGTATCTTTTTCCCTGATCTTATACGTTCCCCCTGGATGCTGCATACCTTTCGGAAAACATATTCATCAAGGCGTACGATCAGACCATCCTTCTCAAAAAGAGGGATAAATTCTCCCGGCGAAACCATAGTTCCTTCCGCTCTCTTCCAGCGCACCAGTGCCTCCGCCCCAACGATCTCTTCTGTCTCCACACTGTATTTCGGCTGCAGGTAGACTACGAATTCTTCATTGCGTATAGCCTCCACGAAAGCATTCTCCATCTGTCCGTTACGGATATGCCTCTTTCTCATCTCATCATCATAAAAAGCGATCTGGTGCTCATAGTCATCCCGGATACTCTTCATGGCCAGAAAAGCCCTGTCACAGATCAGGGTAAAAGGCAGTGTCTTATCCACATTCTCATAGACCCCATAGTTGACCACCAGATTAGGAATCGGTGCTCCACTCTCGACCCTGTGGATAAATTTCTCCATATCTGCCATACGGATCTCTTTCTTTCCATATATGATGGCTACAAACTGGTCTCCTCCATATCTGCCCACCGTCCCGTAGCGAACCTGATTTCTATACGTATCTCCCAGATAGGTAAGAACCTGATCACCGGTCTTCTCTCCATAGGTTCCGTTGATCCATTTAAAGTTCTTTATATCTGCCACCACCACATGAAAATCCTGATTCGTATTAAAGCGCATCAGCGTCTTTGCATGATGGAAAAAGGCCTGTCTGATATAAAGCCCTGTAAGATCATCATATTCCAGAGCTGAGAGTACCATCACGGACTCTCTCAGCTTGATCACATTGTTGATCTTACTTTTTAATATACGGACATTATACGGTTTCCGTACAAAATCCACTGCTCCCAGTTCCAGACATCGCACCTCATCCTCCAACCGGTTACTTCCGGTTATGATGATCACAGGCACAGAGGTCAGCATCACATCATCACGGATCAGCTCCAGAAACTGAAATTCATCACATACCGGCACACTCATATCAAGAAGAATTGCAGAAAGGGTTTTGTAATTCTCAGACAGACGCTTCATCCCCTCTGCTTCATTCATCGCAGTGATAACCTCAAAACTGCCCTCCAGATGTTCTGTAAGCGCTTTCCGATCCGTCTCGTCATTCACTACAATAAGAAGTTTTCTTCCGGATGCTGTTCCTCCTGGTTCCAGTACGGCCTCCATCTCACTGTACCGTACATCCATATCCTCATTGGCAAAAGCAAACACCACGGCCTGAAAATCCTCAGCCGTTCCTACCCTGGCACATTTCACATAGAAATATTCAATCCTCCCGTTGCTTCGGCGTACACGATAATGTACCATCAACTGGGGAATCCTTGTAAGACGTTGGCATATCTTCTCAAAATCCATCATCTGATGCATCCGGATCCTGTCCTCTGCCGCAACACTGCTCTCAATATAAATATCCATGATCTTCTCATAGGATTCATCACTGCGAAGTCCCTCCTCCACATAAGCTCCACTCTGCCCCTGGAAGCGGCATACCTGGACCTTATGAGTCTCTCTGTCAACAGAGTAGATATTGATAAAATTTTTTCCGAGAACATTAATGATCCCCATAAGAAGCGGATTCTCCATCATTCCGCTGCTGATCTCATCATTCGTCTCTGTATCCGAAAAAACAAGGGCATGTCCTGTCCCGCCGGATTCCAGCGGAATCTCCACAGCATCAACCGAACGCAGGATATTCCGTCCCGGTTCCAGATAGTTCTTCGGACCTTTGATCCCGTTAACGACCGGACAGATCTCACAGGGAGTTTCTCTGTTTCTCAGACAGTGATAGCATTTCTCGCCCCTCTTCAGCTGCGGATAGATCTCACGTGCTGCCAGGTTATAGCTGATAATCTTATAATCCTCATCTATGACATACATTCCCGATGCATTTTTCCCCACGAGCATCACCTCCGGATTCGTAAATTTCTCATAGATCCTTCGTGACAGTTACTGTCTCAAAATCCTTAAATATTCCTTCATTATATACGATTTTTCTGATAACTGCAATTATCTTTCGTATTATTTATTTTTCATATTGGTTTTATTATATTTCGGTTATCAGCGCATCTGAAAAGATTTCCCCCTGAGCGGAACCCCGGCAAGCTCCGCAAGCCTTTTGATCCCGGAATCTGCTATGGATACCGCACTCTCCACATGATTGAAATCTGTGGCGCTGTAATCAAACAGGATATTTCCCTGTGCTTCAAACTCCTCGTCCCGTTCCCAGAAAAAGAATCTCATAGGCATACAGTCAAAGGCCCTGATCTCATATCCCACATCACCCTGGGGCAGTTCCCTGCCGTCAAGCTTCTGAAACGCCTCCCTCAATTCCTTTTCATGGCCGGAAAATGTAGCACTGAACACATCCGTCTCTCCGATCTGATACGCCGGCGCAAATGGTCTTGCATTCCTGAGATCTGCAAAAGGGACCCACTTATCCATAATAAAAGCCCCCTCTTTCGCATACCCCAGAAGCGTATAAATATTCAGCATCTCCGTAGTATCCGGTTCTCTCTGTCCATCCAGGCTCCGGATACTGCCGTCTTCCAGACTCACCCCATATCTTCTTCCGAAATGAATGATCGTGAGAAACCCGTTTTCTTCCTTCAGTTCCGGCACCCGTTTATGCAGATCTGCCTGATCCATCTTCAAAAAGCGTTGTGCCCACTCTTCACATAGTTTTACATAGTTGGAAATTCTTTCTTCTTTCATCCTGTCTTCTCCCTGTCTGATATCGATATCCTTTCTCCGCTGTATTCCGGACTTTTTTTACAGAATACACTGCTTTCACATTTTCCGCAAGAATCTTCGCCGATGTATCCGAAATCCGGCTATTTTCAGTGTTACTGTTTTTTCAGCATCCCGGAACCTTCTTAAACGTTTCTTTTTTTCGACAGATCATCCATCAATTTTCCCAAATCCGTCTAATTTCCCAATATAAAAATAACGTTTTTTTGCACAAAAAACTGGATTTTCTTTTTCGAAAGGTGTATAATATTAACAAAGTTTATTGTTTTTATGGTTAAAGACACCTGGCAGTAAACAAGAAATGAAAGTGAGGATTCGCCATGAAACAAAACAGTATGTTAGCAATGATCCTGGCCGGTGGAAGAGGAAGTCGTCTTCACGAGTTGACGAATAAAGTTGCCAAGCCAGCCGTTGGTTATGGCGGTAAATACCGTATCGTGGATTTTCCGCTCAGTAACTGTGCCAACAGTGGCATTGATGTCGTAGGTGTACTGACACAGTATGAATCAGTTTTACTGAACAGCTATGTAGCAGCCGGTGGCCGCTGGGGCCTTGATGCCAAGGACAGCGGAGTTTATGTACTTCCTCCACGTGAGAAAGCGGATGCCGGTCTGGATGTATACCGTGGAACAGCTGATGCGATCTCTCAGAATATTGATTTCATCGACTCACAGAACCCGGAATACCTTCTGATCCTTTCCGGTGACCACATCTATAAGATGAATTATGCAAAGATGCTTGATGACCATATCCAGCATAAGGCAGATGCCACTATTGCAGTTATCGAGGTTCCCATGAAGGAAGCCAGCCGTTTCGGTATCATGAACACCGGTGAAGATGACCGCATCGTGGAATTTGAAGAGAAACCGGAACACCCGAAGAGCAATCTTGCCTCCATGGGTATCTACATATTCAACTGGAAGCTTCTGCGCAAGCTCCTGCTGGCAGATATCAAAAATCCGGATTCCAATCACGATTTCGGTAAAGACATCATCCCTACACTCCTTGCACAGGACAAGGCGCTCTACGCCTACAAGTTCAAAGGCTACTGGAAGGATGTAGGAACCATCGATTCCCTCTGGGAAGCGAACATGGATCTTCTCAGTCCTAACAGTGAACTGGATCTTAACGATCCTACCTGGAAAATCTACACTGAGGATGCTACCTCTCTTCCACAGTATATCTGTGATACCGCTGTGATCAACACTGCTTTCATTACTCAGGGCTGTGTTGTAGAAGGTGAGATCACCAACTCCGTACTTTTCACAGGCGTCAAGGTCGGTCCTGGTGCCAAGATCATCGACAGTGTCCTGATGCCGGGTGTTGTTGTTGAAGCAGGTGCCGTTGTCCAGCGTGCTCTCGTTGCAGACGGAGTCGTGATCGGTACCAATGCTCGTGTCGGTTCCAAGGACAGTGAGCACATCGAACTTGTATCAAAACGTGTAAAGGGGGCTGAGTAATATGTTTAAAGCATTTGGAATCGTGAATTCCTCAGAAAGAAATATCCATGTGGAGGGGCTTCAGGACTACCGTGCGATCGGCGCCTTTTCATTTCTCGGAAGATATCGTGTCATCGACTTCCCGATCTCAAATATGACCAACAGCGGAATTGAGTACATTCAGGTCTATGTAAAGAACAAACCCCGTTCTCTTGTAGAACATCTCGGAACCGGACGTCACTACAACATCAACTCCAAGAGCGGTAATCTCCAACTCCTCTTTTCAGAGCATTCCGGAGTCAACGATATCTATAACACCGATATCGACAACTACTACTCCAATCTGGAGTGCATCGAAGCAGTTCATTATCCGTATGTTGTTATCGCTCCGAATTACATGATCTACACCACCGACTATTCCAAGCTGATCGATGCCCATATCGAATCCGGTGCAGATGTGACCATGCTTTATCATTCCGTTGATAATGCCAAGGAGAACTATCTGAACTGCCACATCCTGAACCTGAACCGTCAGAAGGGTGTTCTCTCCATTGAGCACAACCACGGCAATGCAAAGAACCGCAACATTTTCATGGATACCTACGTAATGAGCAAGGAGCTTTTCATCAGCCTCATCCATAAGGCAAAAGAGATCTCCTCTCTTTATACCCTTGCAGACGTGATCAATGCCGGCTGCAGAGACGGTGAGCTGGATGTGCGTGGTATATCTCATCGCGGATATTTTGCATCGATCACTGATTTCAAGAGCTATCACGATGCAAATATGGATCTGATCGACTACAAAACTGCAACCGATCTTTTCCATGATAACTGGCCGATCTATACACGCACCAACAACTCCTGTCCGACCCATTATTTTGACACAGCCAATGTTTCCAACTCCGTTATCTCCAACGGCTCCATGATCGAGGGAACTGTAGAAAATTCCATTGTCGGACGTGGCTGTACCATCAAAAAGGGCGCTGTTATCAAGAACTGTGTCGTTCTTGCAGACTGTACCATCGGTGAGAATGTCCATATCGAAAATCTGGTGGTAGACAAGCATGCCAAGATCACGCATGCCAAGGAGATCATCCGTCCTGCGGATGAGCCTGGCTACATCAAACGTAACGATACACTGTAATATTCATATATAATAAGGCCTCCGGTTCCTGTGTTACGAACCGGAGGCCTTATTTATCTCTGTACTCAGCTAAACATATGGATCCATCATTTCAGAACAGACTGGATCCATTTCAACGCATTCTCTTTATTCTTCACATTACCCGGAAGGCAGATGCACACCGGATCATATCTCAGGCCAAAGTCCTGAGCAACACTACTGCTGCCGTCAAGCTCCAGATGCTGATCATCCACAGCGCCCAGAGACTCAAACACCTCATCTCCAAACGTTTCCCTGAGATTTGCATACATTCCGCTATCTTTCTCATGTTCATAGAGTTCCTTCGGCATGATCAGGACATCAACGGTAGCACTCTGGATTTCCGTCACATATGCGATCCTGGCATAGTAATCAAAATCCTCTCCTGTCTCGTCCGTCATCAGATTCTGCGCCACACTGACTTCTGCATATTTATCCTCTGTTCCCAGTGTCTTCAAAACATCCTCTTCCACCTTCTCAGAGTCATAATTCCCTGCATTCACCACCGCAATGGAAAGCACCGTCTTCATCTGTGCGTGACGATAAATATTCACTCCCAGACAGACTCCGCCAATGGCAAGAAGCACGCACAGCATATGTATCTTATAATACATCCAGATATACTGAATCTTCTTACCTGTTCCCATTCCCTTCAGTTTCTCTCTTTCGATCCGGCGGCGTTCCTTCTTCGTCAGATCAGTTTCGTTGGGCATCTCCGGATTCAGTACACTCTCATCGTGTCCGTCACTGCCGGCCTCCGCTCTGTTTTGTAAATCCATAAAAATCTCCTTTTTCTTTCATGTCTCAGTATTTTTTACCCTGAAGCGGGATATTCCAGTCGCTTTCCCCACATCCTCCGGGTGGGTGCTGTGACTTATCAATAAAGGATATTTTAGCATATTTTGGTACAAAATCACAGCGCATAAATATGAAAATACCATAAACTCTTCTATTTCCGGCAGATCTTCATTCCATATCCATACATTACCGCCACAGCAGTCACAAGAACACAGACCATCACCGGTCTCATCCACAGATATAAAAGATTTTTCTCAATTCCAGCTGCCACAGCCACATCCTTCAGGATATCAGCCACGCAGAGATGGAACAGATAAATAAAAAACGCATATTTCTGACCGATGGCTGCCGGAAGCTCGGGCACTTTCCGATTCTTTCCCATGATCGCAATGAGAAAAAGACCAACAGCCATAGATACTGACCCCAGAAACAATTCCAGTTTGCCAAAATACCGGTATTCCAGCAGACTTGCGATCCCGCCGCCAGCTGCCATGCCATACAAAAGAAGCACTTTTTTTCCGGCAAACCAGGCTTCCAGCTTTTCCTGATGTCTGTGTATCAGATGTCCCAACATAAAAAACGGAAATCCGGTAAACAGATAGTTTCGAAACTGCATAACACGGAAATGCTTTTCCGGGAACAGGAAGGTCGAAAATTCCTCCATTCCGAAATGGATCAGAAGAAGCACCGGTATCAGAACATATACCTGCTTACAAATCCGGAATCTTGCTGCCAGGGCAAAAAGAAGATAACAATAGAGCAGTGCCGGGAGAAACCACAGATGCCATTTCACCTGAGAGCTGTTATTATATAGAAGAAACTGGCGGATATGTTCCCCCGAAACCAGGGCTTCCAGCCATTCCTTCTGGCTTGCTCCGTCGATGTGGTTCTGGATCAGCTCCCACAGACAGCAGACCGGAAATGCCACAAGCATCAGCTTCAGAACATGCCGGATCTTTTTTCCGGTTCTTATAAATTCCGTATCATCGCCACGGAAACAAAAATATCCGGATACCATAAAAAACACAGGTACTGCAAATCTGGCAAGTACATTGGCTATAATTCCGGCATTTCCCGGAAAATGGACGTGAAGAAGCACAACTGCATAAGCACAGATTGCCTTTACCATATCCAGAGTACGGTTTCGCATAAAAATTACTCCTTTTTATATCGAACGCTTATCCCGGAAATATGATTCCGGGGTTCCCTTTTTTTCGAAACGATATACTAACAAACCAGCAGAATTTTGTCAATGCTGTTTTTCTCCTGTACGGTTTGCTCTTATACGTTTTACTCTTGTACGGCTTCCGGATCTGAATTATAATTCTTTTATGACTTCTATGACAGGATGTTTGTTATTTCCTCAGAAAGGATTCTATTTTTTATGAAAAAAGACGGCTACTATTCTTCCGGCGAATTTGCACGCATGGCACACGTAACTCTGCGTACTGTCCGCTATTATGATAAACAGGATATCCTGAAACCCTCTCTCGTCACCGAATCCGGCGCACGTTTTTATACAGATGAGGATTTTGCAAGGCTTCAGCAGATCCTCCTTCTGAAATACCTGGGCTTTTCCCTGGATGACATCCGTGAAATGACCATCGGTGATTCCGATTATCATTTCATGCTGAATTCTCTGAATATCCAGCTTCGTCTGGTCCGTGACCGGATCGAACAGATGCAGCTGGTGGAAAAAGCGATCCAGGATACCGCACAGATGATAAAGGAACAGCACACCATTGACTGGAGCCAGATGCTGAACCTGATCCACCTGACCGGCATGGAAAAAAGCCTCAAGAATCAGTATCAGAATGCCACCAACATTTCCTCCAGGATCAACCTCCACAGCCTGTACTCCCAGAACAAACAGGGATGGTTTCCCTGGATCTTTGAGCAATGCCGGATCTCACCCGGTCTTCGTATTCTGGAGCTGGGCTGCGGGGACGGAACGTTATGGACCGACAATCTTTCCCTTCTGCCGGAGGATATCTCCATCACACTTTCCGATATTTCCAGCGGTATGCTCCGCGATGCCAGACGAGCCATCGGTTCCTCGGATACCCGGTTTGCATTCCGGGCCTTTGACTGCAGAAAAATCCCCTGCAAGGACGAAAGCTTTGATCTGGTGATCGCCAATCACGTGCTTTTTTACTGCGATGATATTCCTTCCGTCCTGAAGGAAGTCCGCCGTGTCCTCGCTCCCGGCGGAAGATTTCTCTGCAGTGCTTACGGAAAGGCACATATGCAGGAGGTCAGCCAGCTGGTGCAGGATTTTGATGAACGGATCGTGCTTTCCGCAGACCGGCTTTATGAACGGTTCGGACGTGAAAACGGTCAGAGTATCCTAGCGCCTTTTTTCCCAAAGGCTCAGTGGCTTTCTTATGAAGACTGCCTTCTGGTCCAGGATGCGGAGCCGCTGATCTCCTACGTCCTCTCCTGCCACGGCAACCAGAATCAGTATATATTGGACCGTTACAAGGAATTCCGGGCCTACACCGCCAGAAAAACTGCCAAAGGATTCCGCATTACCAAAGATGCCGGCGTATTTCTTTGTGAAAAATAGCCAAAAATAAAAAATATGAAAAAAGCTCTTGAAGGTGACCTTGCGTCACCTTTTATAATACAGTTACAGTAACAAAGTTATGTGCAGGCACGACTTATGCTGCACATCATCACGCAAAGGAGAAAACATATGAAAGGAATTATTTTAGCCGGAGGCTCCGGAACACGTCTTTACCCACTTACCATGGTGACCTCCAAACAGCTTCTGCCGATCTTTGACAAACCGATGATCTACTATCCTATGTCTGTTCTTATGAACGCAGGCATCCGTGATATCCTGATCATCTCCACCCCGCAGGATACCCCGAGATTTGAGGAGCTTCTCGGTGACGGCCATCAGTTCGGTGTCAACCTTACCTATGCTGTACAGCCAAGCCCGGACGGACTTGCTCAGGCATTTATCATCGGCGAGGAATTCATCGGCAACGACACCGTATGTATGGTCCTTGGTGACAACATTTTCGCAGGACATGGCCTCAAAAAGCGCCTGAAAGCTGCTGTAGACAACGCAGAAACAGGCAAAGGTGCCACTGTTTTCGGATACTATGTAGATGATCCGGAGCGTTTCGGCATCGTGGAATTCGACCAGAACGGAAAAGCGGTTTCCATTGAAGAGAAACCGGAAAAGCCCAAAAGCAACTACTGTGTAACCGGTCTCTACTTCTACGACAACAAGGTTGTAGAGTACGCAAAAAATCTGAAGCCAAGCGCAAGAGGCGAGCTTGAGATCACAGACCTGAACCGTATCTACCTTGAGAAAGGACAGCTGAACGTTGAGCTTCTGGGCCAGGGCTTCACATGGCTGGATACCGGTACACATGAAAGCCTTGTAGAGGCAACCAACTTCGTAAAAACCATGGAGCAGCATCAGCACCGCAAGATCGCATGCCTTGAGGAGATTGCTTACTTAAACGGCTGGATCACAAAGGAGGACGTGCTCAAGGTTTACGAAATCCTTAAGAAAAACCAGTATGGCCAGTATCTCAAGGATGTTCTGGATGGAAAATATCTGGACGCGCTTCACTAAGCCGATCTGATTTTCCGACACTGAATTTACCTGCGGACTCCGTTTCGACGGAATCCGCATAAGATCAATCATTTATTATAAAGGAGATTTTTTATGACAATCATCGTTACCGGCGGCGCCGGATTTATCGGAAGCAACTTTATTTTTCATATGATGGAGGCTCATCCGGATTACCGTATCGTATGCCTGGACTGCCTGACCTATGCCGGAAACCTTTCCACTCTTGCACCGGTCATGGACAAACCGAACTTCCGCTTTGTAAAGGAAAGCATCACAGACCGTGACGCTGTTTACAAGCTTTTCGAGGAGGAGCATCCTGACATCGTGGTAAACTTCGCAGCTGAGAGCCACGTAGACCGTTCCATCGAAAACCCGGAGGTATTCCTTGACACCAACATCAAGGGTACTGCTGTTCTCATGGATGCCTGCCGTAAATACGGAATCCAGCGTTATCATCAGGTTTCCACAGACGAGGTTTACGGAGATCTTCCTCTTGACAGACCGGACCTCTTCTTCACAGAGGAAACTCCGATCCATACAAGCAGCCCGTACAGCTCCTCCAAAGCAGGTGCTGACCTTCTTGTTCTCGCATACCACAGAACCTACGGCCTGCCTGTGACCATCAGCCGCTGCTCCAACAACTACGGCCCGTATCACTTCCCGGAAAAGCTGATCCCGCTGATGATCGCCAACGCTTTGAACGACAAACCACTCCCGGTTTACGGAAAGGGTGAAAATGTCCGCGACTGGCTCTATGTTGAGGATCACTGCCGTGCCATCGACCTGATCATCCACAAAGGACGTGTAGGCGAGGTTTACAATGTAGGCGGACATAACGAGATGAAAAACATCGATATCGTAAAACTGATCTGCAAGGAGCTTGGCAAACCGGAAAGCCTGATCACACATGTAGCAGACCGTAAAGGCCATGACATGCGCTACGCTATCGACCCGACCAAGATCCACAACGAGCTTGGATGGCTTCCTGAAACAAAATTCGCAGACGGAATCAAAAAGACCATCAAATGGTACCTTGACAACAAGGAATGGTGGGAAACCATCATCTCCGGCGAGTATCAGAACTACTACGAAGAAATGTATGGAAACCGCGAGGAGGTTAAAGCATGAAATTTTTCGTAACAGGTGTTGGCGGCCAGCTTGGCCATGACGTAATGAATGAACTGTCCGGCCGTGGATATGAAGGCGTAGGAAGTGACATTGCTCCTTCCTACAGCGGCATCGCTGATGGTACTCCTGTTACCACCATGCCTTATGTGCAGCTTGATATCACAGATAAAGAAGCGGTAGCAAAAACCATCCGTGAGGTAAAGCCTGATGCAGTAGTACACTGTGCCGCATGGACAGCCGTAGATGCTGCAGAGGACGAGGAAAACCGTGAGAAGGTACGTCTTGTCAATGTTGTAGGAACACAGAACATTGCGGACATCTGCAAGGAGCTTGGCATCAAGATGATGTATATTTCCACAGACTACGTTTTTGACGGCCAGGGAACCACACCATGGGATCCGGACTGCAAGGACTACGCTCCACAGAACGTATACGGTCAGACCAAGCTTGACGGTGAACTGGCAGTATCCGGCACTGTAGATAAATTCTTTATCGTACGTATTGCATGGGTATTCGGCAAAAACGGCAAAAACTTTATCCGTACCATGGTAAATCTGGGAAAAACCCATGACAAGCTTACCGTAGTCAGTGACCAGATCGGAACTCCGACCTACACCTACGACCTTGCACGTCTTCTGGTAGACATGGTCGAGACAGAGAAATACGGCTACTATCACGCAACCAACGAAGGCGGCTTCATCAGCTGGTATGATTT
This sequence comes from Blautia sp. 2227st1_G12_2227SCRN_220401, assembly GCF_039062885.1. NCBI lineage: Bacteria > Bacillati > Bacillota > Clostridia > Lachnospirales > Lachnospiraceae > Blautia > Blautia sp. 2227st1_G12_2227SCRN_220401. The sequence continues at coordinate 28,553 of NZ_JBCLNI010000026.1, forward strand.
CACTAAAGAGATCTTCCGCCAGGCTGCTGCCCTCGGCCACAAGGAATACGAAAAAGTAGAGGTATCTCCTGTCACAACTGCAGAGTACGGCGTTTCCAAGGCTGTACGTCCATTCAACAGCCGCCTGGATAAATCCAAGCTTGTAAAAAACGGCTTCCAGCCACTTCCAACATGGCAGGATGCCCTGGAAAGATATCTGAAAGAGATCCTGTAAAAAAAAATCCATCGGTGATCGCCGGTGGATTTTTTTCGTTCTGTTTCTCATGAAAAAACAGCCGGTGGAAAGCTTTACGCTTCCCCGGCTGTTCTTATGCTAAAATTTAATAATTTTATCTTACTGCTGTGCAACAGTTCCGTCTGCACTCTGGGCATCTGCTGTGCCATTCTGTGTGGCATCTGCAGTCTCACCCTGCGCTTCTGCTGTACTTCCCTCTGCAGCTGCCTGTGCATCATTATCCGTAGCTACTGCCGCTGATGTTGCACTGTCTGCCTCCTCCTGGGAAACAGTCTCTCCGTCACGAACCTTCTTCATCATGGCCTCCGCCTTCTGAACGGTAGACTCATCCGGAATCATAACGTAAGCCTTCTGGCTCATAGAATACGGCTTCTGTGTGTCACCGGTACCATTTACACTGTAGCTTACGATGTTCCAGTCACCACCGTTGTTCAGCTGCTGCTGGAGCAGTCTGGCGATCTCCTCGTAGGAGATATTGGTCTCAAAGCATCCCTGGATGCTGGAAAGAACAGAAGAATAATTCTTCAGAAGCTCCGGTGAAAGAGCCTTGTTGATCACACCCTTGATCACTGCCATCTGGTTCTTGCCACGCTGACGGTCGCCCTCTTTAAAGGCATAACGCTCACGGCTGAATACCAGAGCCTGCTCACCGTTCAGGTAGTTCTCTCCCTGATTGAAGTGATATCCTGTCTCATTCTTGGAATCAAAGTCATAGTCAGAATAAACAGTAACTCCGCCAAGCGAATTGATCAGCTGCTCAAATCCCGCAAAGTTGATACGGAAATAATAGTTGATATCCTCATTATAAAGCATTCCCAGAGTATCCATACATACATTGATACCATAGATACCTGCATGTGTCAGCTTATCTCTCTGTCCGCCTGAAATAGAAAGCGGTACAAAATAATCACGAGGTGTGGAAATCAGAAGCACCTGTCTGGTAGCTGTATTTACCGTAGCAATGATATTGGAATCGCTTCGGCTCTTTGCAACAAGGCCGCTGCGGCTGTCGATACCACTGATAAAGATGGTATATACAGAACCGTCATTGGTACTCTCTTCAGCCTTCGCCTCTGTCTCCTGCGGTTCAATGGTCGTCTCCACCTTCTTCACGGTCAGCTCTTTGATCCTGGAAGAAATATCGGAATATCCATCCATCTCTTCAATAACGCTTAAATATGCGCTGTTCAGCACGATCGCACCTGTCTGTCCGTTCAGAAGACCGTCAACCAGCTCTGTAAGTCCTGCATACTCCTGGACCTGCACAGTCTTGCCTGTCTCGGAATCCACCTCCTGGATAGCCTTGTCCGAATTGGCTCTGTCAAGATCTGTCAGCACACCATACACATAATCTGCTGTAGCCTCTATGGAATCTGCAGAATCATCTGCACGGACATAAATGCCGACCTCCGTAACCTCTGTGTTCACACCGGAAATCCCTGCCAGTGTGGAATGTGTCTTATAAACATACATACTTCCGAGAATAAATACTGCTGCAAAAACTGCTGCCAGGATCACTCCCACTACAAATCTTATCTTACCATCCGTACTCCATACAAGCGCTCCGACGATCACGATCAGGACCAGCATTACCAGTCCGATCACTGCAATGAACTTCGTCGGGATCACCTTCATATTCAGAAGCATGACCGCAAATACGATCGCTGTGATCAGAACCACAAGCGTCACGATCAGCCCTGGGATATGTTTTCCCATTTTTCTCATATGCAATCCTCCATTTTTGATGGTACAGAGAATATTACATATGGACACCCTCTGTACAGATTCAAATATCCTAATCATTTTACGCTTTTTTACTGATAAAAGCAAGAAATATCGTAAATCGCCAAATGCAAAAACAGTTCCGTGATATCATGATTCTTTTATGCTCTCACGATGTCACGGAACTGCCTCTAAAATGTTCCTTCCATGAAACAGATATCCTTATTCCACGGTAACACTCTTAGCAAGATTTCTCGGCTTATCCACATCCAGACCTTTATTTACACTGACATAGTAACCCAGAAGCTGCAGCGGGATCACTGCCAGAGAAGTTGCAAAATGCGGATCTGTTTTCGGGATATAAACCGTAAAATCTGCAGTATCCTCGATATTATAGTTTCCAAACGTAGTAAGCCCCATCAGATACGCTCCACGGCTTCTGCACTCCACCATGTTGCTGACTGTTTTCTCATAAAGCTCCGGCTGTGTCAGGACACCGATCACAAGAGTGCCGTCCTCGATCAGGGAAATGGTGCCATGCTTCAGCTCGCCAGCCGCATACGCCTCAGAATGGATGTAGCTGATCTCCTTCATCTTAAGGCTGCCCTCAAGGCTGATGGCATAATCAATCCCTCTTCCGATAAAAAAGATATCCTTTGCATTGGCCTGCTTGGAGGCAAACCACTGAAGCCTTTCCTTATCCTCGATGATCCTGCCGATCTTGTCCGGAAGTGTCTTCAGTTCCTTAATGTAGGACTCACACTGCTCCTCTGAGATCTTTCCGCGGACCAGTGCCATCTGCAATGCCAGCACATAGGAAGCGATCAGCTGTGTACTGTACGCCTTGGTGGTAGCAACCGAGATCTCCGGTCCTGCAAGTGTGTAGAATACATGATCCGCCTCTCTTGCAATGGAAGAGCCCACCACATTGACAATAGCCAGCGTGCGGATCCCCTTCTCCTTACATTCCCGAAGCGCAGCCAGACTGTCCGCAGTCTCACCGGACTGACTGATGATCACTGCCAGGCCGTCAGAATCCAGAAGCGGCTTCCGGTAACGGAACTCCGAAGCAAGCTCCACACGCACCGGAAGACCTGCAAGATCCTCGATCACATACTGTGCAGCCATTCCCACATGGTAAGCAGAACCGCAGGCCACGATATAAACCTGGCTGATGCTGCGGATCCTCTCATCATCCAGACCGATCTCCGTCAGATCCAGCTTGCCCTCCCGGATAACGGAGTTCAGTGTATCTGCAACTGCTTTCGGCTGCTCATGGATCTCCTTCATCATGAAATGCTCAAAACCGGCTTTCTCCGCTGCCTCTGCATCCCACTCAATGATCTTAGGCTCCTTCTCGATCTCCTCACCATCCAAATTGTAAAAAGTGATCTCACCCGGTTTTACACATGCCAGCTCCAGATTTCCGATATAATAAACATTTCTTGTATACTTCAGGATCGCAGGAACATCCGATGCGATATAGGATTCTCCATTCTCCACACCCAGGATCATAGGGCTGTCTTTTCTCGCTACAAAGATCTCTTCCGGATAATCACGGAACATCATTGCCAGCGCATAGGAACCACGGATACGCACCATGGCATGACGCACTGCCTCAACCGGAGATCCGCCGTATTTCTGGTAGTAATAATCCACCAGCTTCACAGCAACCTCCGTATCTGTGGAAGAATAAAAAGAATATCCCCTGCGGAGAAGCTTCTCCTTCAGCTCCTGGTAATTCTCGATAATGCCGTTATGCACAGCTGCCACATTTCCGTTATCACTGACATGAGGATGGGCATTGACCTCTGATGGTTCTCCGTGAGTTGCCCAGCGGGTATGACCGATCCCGCACATACCCGGAACAGATTCACCTGCGTTTGTTTTCTCCAGAAGGACCTTCAGACGGCCCTTCGCCTTAATGATCTCGATATCCTTTTCCCCGTCACGCACTGCGATGCCGGCGGAATCATATCCTCTATATTCCAGTTTGGAAAGCCCGTCCAGAAGGATGGGTGCTGCCTGATGCCTGCCTGTAAAACCTACAATTCCACACATGATTTTTTTCTCCTCTTATTGCATTTTTATATTCTTCTGACTGCTCCGTTCTTCAGACACCTGCGGTCTGCATCCAGGACATCACTCTGCCACATGCCCCTTCTTACGGACGATCTCAACCACCTGGTCCACATATTTTCTGCAAAGCTCCTCACTCTCTGCCTCAACCATAACACGGAGCAGAGGTTCTGTGCCGGATTCTCTCACCAGGATCCTTCCGGTGTCTCCAAGCGCCTCAGCCACACGCTCTACTGCTGCCTGCACATCCACATCTGCCTGCGCTGCTGCCTTGTCATGGACACGCACGTTCTCAAGAACCTGGGGATAGATCGCCAGATCAGCGGTAAGCTCACTGAGCTTTTTCTTCCTTGCCATTATAACTTCCATCATCTTCAGACTTGTAAGGATGCCATCCCCGGTAGATGCATACTTGGAAAAAATAATGTGCCCGGACTGCTCACCACCAATACGGCAGCCATTCTGCATCATATATTCATAAACATATTTATCCCCTACTGCTGTCTTCGCATACTCAATATCAAGAGCATCAAAAGCCTTGTAAAGGCCAAAATTGGACATTACCGTAGTTACAACCGTATTGGTGAGAAGCTTTCCGCGCTCCTTCATATAACGGCCGTACACATAAAGGATCGCATCCCCGCTGACCACATTTCCCTTCTCATCCACACAGAGACAACGATCCGCATCTCCGTCGTAGGCAAAGCCAACATCCAGCCCCTTCTCCACTACAAGCTTTTGGAGACCCTCAATATGGGTGGAACCGGCATTGTTATTGATATTGGTACCATCCGGCTCAGCATTGATCACATAAGTCTTCGCTCCCAGCGCATCAAAAACCGCCTTTGCGATATTCCATGCACTTCCGTTGGCACAGTCCAGACCAATCCGCATTCCCTTAAAGGAATATACTCCCAGGGAGATCAGATATCCTATGTAACGGTTCCGGCCTGCCGAATAATCCACCGTCCTGCCGATCTCACCGCCCTTTGTAAAAGGAATCTCATGCCATTTCTCTCCGAACAGCTGAAGACGGTCATCCAGATAATCCTCCACCAGAGCGATGATCTCCTCTTCCATCTTCTCACCCTGGCCGTTGATCAGCTTAATCCCGTTATCATAATAAGGATTATGGCTGGCAGAGATCATAATACCGCAGTCAAAACCATCGGTACGGGCAACATAAGCCACAGACGGCGTTGTTGTCACATGAAGAAGATAAGCATCCGCTCCGGATGCCACCAGCCCGCCAACCAGCGAATACTCAAACATATAGCTGGAACGTCGGGTATCCTTGCCGATCACGATCCTGGCCGCAGCCGTCTCCCCCGCTCTTCTGCGCAGCTCATTATAATACCATCCCAGAAAACGCCCGATCTTGAAAGCATGATCTGCAGTTAACGAAACACCCGCTTCTCCACGGAAGCCATCTGTACCAAAATATTTTCCCATTTCTTGCTCTCCTTTGTATGTTAATATTTATAACTTATCTTATATATTGATGTGTCATACAGATCGATCAGAATTGTTCTTATCTTTCTGTATGAACATCAATAATATTATCTATATTTCCAGCAGATTTACAGCCTCTGAACAGCCACTTTACATCGCTTCTTACAAAAAGCAACTCCATACGCCAGAATATTATTTCTTCCTTCATTACGTAACCGTTCATCGTACCGCTTTTCTCTGATCTGTGCCAGCGCTCTTTCACATGCATTTTGCAGCCCTGAAAAAGTCTGAGAATACTTCAGCTCGATAACGATCCCGGCATCCGGATCTTCCGGTTCTGCCAGAATATCTGCAAAACCATCTCCAGATTCCGCATTAGACTGAACAAGCCAGTTTGGATCACTACGCAAAAGCCCCAACAAAAGTCCATGATAAAAAATTTCTTTTTCTTCATTTCGTCCTTTTGTATCAAAAATACTGATCGTATTTCCCAGAATCTTTGTAAGGCGTTCCTCAATCTCACCTGCATTCCCTTCTTTTATTGCTTTCAGCAGATTTTTCGTCGGCTCCGCCTCTTTCAGCACTGCGCGGTCAAACCATTCCTTTATCTGAAGCACATAAACTTCTCTTATCTCCCTGTTCGGAATGGTCAGACGATACACTCCTCGTTCGGTCTTCCCTGCCTGTGTAAGATATCCTGTAGTAAATAATACACTCCAGAGATTATCCAGACTATTATCGATTTCATCATAGGTCAACTCCATACGGACCGTTTTCTCAATAGACTCACCTGCGATCAGACGCTCTATCTCATCTCTTGTAGTCTTATCTGCCCTGTCAATAAATCTCCTTACCAGTTCATTCCCACTGGTATTGATCCAGTAAGACAGCGGCTCCGCATCCGGATTCCCACGCAGACAATCTACATGATTGATCACATCCCATGGGCAGTACACATCCGTATTTCCAAAATGATATCCATCATACCATTCCTTTGTTTCGGAAAGATGATCCTCCATGCCATATGCTGTAAGCAATCTGCAGACCTCATCATCTGTGAAACCAAAATGCTCATCAAATCGATGATCCGTGATCGAAAGCACTTTGAAGTTATTAAGTCCTGTAAAAATACTCTCTTTAGACACGCGAAGACACCCTGTTAATACTGCAAAATACAGAGAATCGTTAGTCTTAAGTGCCTGTCCGAACACACCGCGTATCATGAGCACCATTTCTTTATAATATCCATGCTGAAAAGCCTTATCCAGAGGAACATCATATTCATCTATAAGAATGATCGTCTTCTGCCCATAATGCTTATGCAACAGCTGAGACAATATCTGCAACGCAGAAGAAAGAATATTTTCATCCATAGAATATCGGCCATTCTCCACAGAGATCAATGTACGATATATATCTTTATCCGTTTCTGTCAGTCTGTCACTCTCCAATAAAAACAGAAAACGACTGGCCTCTCTGCCTACCAGTTCTGTCAGCTGATAGCGTGCATTCTCAAAGGTAAGTCCATCAACATTCTTCAGCGATAAAAACACTACCGGAAATTTCCCCATATACTGTTCACACAATTCTTGTTTCCGGGAAATATAAAGACCTTCAAACAGCGCTTCATCTGCCCCGATCTCGAAGAAACAACGAAGCATACTCATATTCAATGTTTTCCCAAAACGCCGAGGTCTCGTAAAAAGATTTACTTTCCCCCACTGATCGATCAGTTGTTCGATAAGCCTGGTCTTATCTACATAATAAAAATCCGCCTGACGAATTTCCTGAAAATTCTCAATTCCCACCGGTAGCTTCGGTCTCTTCATATTCCGCGTTCCACTCCCTTTCAATGCGAAAAATCACATACAAATATGCCAATCGCCACGTGATTCGTGCTTTCAGAGTAGCACAATACGCTCTTTTTGTCTATTGATTTATTTCGACTCCGTTCGACAAACATATCCGCCTTACCTGCGCAGCTCTGAAGCTTTTTCACAAAATCCTCTTTCCAAAAGCAATGAACTATGTTACCCTGAAAATGGATCAGATGATAAAATAACTCTGATCACATAACAAGATCGAAGGTGGTGAAACCTATGGGTACAAAGGATACCATCACCAAAGATTACATGGCTGACAACCCACAGAGAAGCAAAGCAATGGCCCTCCACATCCGGAGAATATCTCACCGGCTTCTACAAGGATGACCGGCTGATCCCGGTCATACCCACAGTCGTGTACTTCGGTTCCGACACCTGGAAAGCTCCCAGAAGCCTCCACGAAATGCTCTCTGTCCAGGACCCCGAAATTCTTTCCATGGTCCCGGATTACCGGATCAATCTCTTCTCACCCGCCGAGATAAAAGATGAAGAACTTGACAAACTCCAGAGCACTCTCAAAGAAGTCATGCTCTTCATCAAATACTCCAAAGATAAACGGAAGCTTCAGGAACTCACATCACAGACCCCTGGCTTCCGCTCACTCGAACTCAAAGCAGCCCGAGTCATTGACTCCATAACCGGTATCAATTTACGTTTCACAGAAACAGAAGGGAGTGTTAATATGTGTCAGGCTGTTCAGGAAATGTGCGATGATGCACGCGCCGAAGGTCTATCCCAAGGTCACGCCCAAGGTCTTCAGGAACAAGCTTTATTAACTGCACAACGCATGCTGCAGGATCCCAGTTTCTCTCCTGAGGATATCTCCAGATTTTCAGGGTTGCCACTTGAGGATGTTCTGAAATTGCGAGAGAAATGATGAGTTTTCTGTGATTTCCTTTTGTATGCAGTGCTTCCTGTTACCACTATTATTATCAACTCTAATATGCAAGTAAATCCTCGTTGCTACAAATGAGGTGTCATTTCATTTTATCTAACAGGAGATAATTAATATTCGCACTTACTACAGAATGCCCAGGAAGTGAAAACGCTTCCTGAGCATTATTTATGCTAGATATATCTTCTTTGAAATAACTGTATATCTTTGTTCTCACCAATAGCGTTTCTATATTATTATACTTTTTCTTTTTTTATTGTCTGAATAATATTTAATAACTGCTTTCTGGCTACAACATATACAACTGCCAAATATACTAAAACACATACTAATATTCCTATAAAATCTCCAATTATTCCTTTTAAATACCATTTTGTAACTTCCGAAATTAATATCATAGCAATTGTCGCAATCAATGGATATAAAAATGATTTAAAATAATCTTGTAAATCTATTTCAAAAAATTTCTTCATAAAGACAATCCCAATGATCATCTGAATTATTATAGCCCCACAACGCGAATACACCATAATCCAAAATCCAAACTTTGCTGTTACTACGCATATTGGTATCATAAATAACAAATATATACATTGAGAAAGAAACAACATCTGTGGAATACCTTTTGATTTATATAATTCAGCAGGAAAACTATAAAATATGACACTACACATCATCATAAGTCCCCATGCGCCAACAATATTAGAAGCCTCTCCCCATTTACTTCCAAATAACAATAAAGTTGCCATTTTTCGGTATAAAAATAAACCAATTCCCATTGGTGCGACTAAATATATTATCAAACTATGTATATTTAAAAAAGCTTTTTTATACTTTTCTGGATTATTTTTCAGTCTTGATAATGTCGACAGTAAAACTGGACTCATAGATGCCGAAATCATTCCCATTATCGATTGAACCATATTAGTTGAATTTTTATATAACCCCAATTGATATTCAGAAAAATAATTTCCTACAATAAATGTATCAACCCAAAAAATAGTCCAATTAGCCAATGCCTCACATAATGACCAAAAGCTATAACTAAACATCTTTTTTAACAGCTTAAAGCTATAATAAACAGAAGGTTTCCAATTAGAAAAGACCGATAAAACAATAGAATTAACTAATGCTCCACAAAGGTTTCCTATAACTAATGCCCAATAAGTTCTCAATATAATTGCCAGTGGTACTGTAATTACCAATGGCGCAATTGCTACTGAAATACGTGCAATAAATAATTTTCTGAATTCAAAATTTCGTCTAAATATTGCTGTTTGTGTACTAGATATAGATGTTATAATTAACTGAATACTGGCAATAGAAATTACATTTGCATATTCCCTGTGTCCCAGCATTGTTGCCATTTGTACCCGGAAAATTATTATTAGGCTCGTCATTACAACAGATATACCAAGATTTGTCCAAAAGGAAACATTTATATAGTTTTCTTTATCCTTATCATTTTCAAAATCGTGCTGAACAATATATTTTCCAAACCCGGCATCCGTAATTAAATCCACAAAGCTTATAAGCATATTACATACAGCAACTACCCCAAAAGCATCTGGAGTCAACACTCTTGCTAAAATCATATTTGTTATTGGAACAACAAATTTAACTGCAATTTCCGAAAAAAGCGACCATCCTATCGATTTTTGTATTTTGTTACTACTCATCTTTGATCTCTCCTAAGAATATTTCCTTTTTCTTGCATACTTTCTTTTCTCCCATAAGTAAGAAATACCAAAAACTAATAACAATGTTGCTATTGTTGTAGGAGTCAAATTCTGCGAAATAAAATATGTAAAGCTTCCACGAGGTGCCCATAAAAGCTGTGTTATAATCATAAATTTTATTGATTTTTTTAATAAACTGTCATTATCTTCATTTTTTGTAATTCTTGCCAAAAGAAAACTATATAAAATATTTCCAAGTATAATCCCTGTATAACCAAAATCCTGGTACAGTTCAGCTATATAACTTGATCCCGTTCCCCGTCCAGCTAAGTATGCAGAATTCATTACTGTATATCCCAATGTATGGGTAAAGCTTCCTCCGTACATCGCATGATCAACAGTATTTCCATGATAAACCTTTATATTGAATAATCTTGCAAGAATTCCACTGTGTAAAAACTCTAATGTATAAATTTGTTTTGGAATCTGATTTTTATACATATAGGCTCTTTTTAATACATTACCTGTAACTCCCTGATCATAAAAAAAGTTTAAAATCCCTTCAAAAAAGTTTAAAGAACTGGCATTTCCACCCTCTCTCCATATATTATATGCAGATACAAAAACAGCTAAAAACGGAAGAATTAGAATTATTCCTACTATCATTTTTTTTGTCAGCCATTTTTCTTCTGAATTCATTCCATTTCTATAAATAAAATATACAAAAACAAACAATATTCCCAATATCGCAGTTGATCTCTGCCCACTTCCCAATGATACAATTAAATATAATATGTATAAAATAAGCGGAATCTTAATCTGTTTTTTACTTGGTAACGTTGCCAAATATATACACCAGGCAACCGGCATGATCAATTCCATTTTACTAATTATATAAAGGTAAGAATTTCCTGACAAATATTCCGAATAATCTGTATAATAATCAGTAAAACCTCTTGCAGATACAAACATACCCACAACTATTTTAGATGTCACTGCAAATATCCATGAAAAATAATAAACTACTCGACTAATTTTTTGAGCAATTAAAGTATATATTTTATTTTCCTTTTTTCTTTTTGATATTTTTTTCTTATATCTTTTTGAACATAATGGATATACCATGATAATAGTTAACAATGAAATACTAGAGCTGATCCATGCGTGGTTCTGAGTTTTTTGATCAAAATTTTCAACTTTGTATTTGAAAAATTCCTGAAGAAAATCTCTTCCAAGTAAAAATACAAAAAAAGCAATTAAAAAAGCAAACAGCATTCCCCTATTGTCTATATCACTATATGCATAAAACATTAAATACAGCCAGCAGCAAAGAACAAATAGATATAGAGGCTTTACATTTACAATTATTGCAACAATCCCCAAAATAGACATGAGCAATAAAAATGCAATCATTTTCATATTGATTTTTAAACTAATCTTCATTCTTTATCTCCTGATATCTGTTTCAAAAGTTGTGTAACATATATTTCATAATTAGATTTTGCATTAAATTTACTTATCCATCTTTCCCTTGAACAGCGGCGATACTCTCTGTATTCCTCGTCCGTCATAGAACAAAATTTACTGATACTAGCTGTAATTATTTCTGTCCTTGCATCTCTATCTAATAAAACCCCATTTTCTTTATCACTAATTATCTCCTTCGTTCCCCCTGCATCTGTTGCGATGCACGGAATTCCAAAAGATGTTGCTTCCATAATTGATACAGGAATTCCTTCTGATGAACTTACATTCACGAACACGTAGTAATTTTTATCCTGATATTGTTTCATTAATTCTGTGTTACTGACATTTCCTTTAAATTCATATTGAATATTATCTCTCAGTTTGTCTTTTGCCATTTTTTTTATTTCATCCATTAAAATTCCATCCCCATAATGTGTCCACTTAATCGGGATAGTCTTAATTTGAGATAATGCATTTATCAATAAATCCAGTCTTTTTACCTTTGTCACTGTAGAACAGCTGACAATTTCATAACATTTATCATTGAAAAGATACTCCTTTTCTCCATGATCTATTGTTCCTAAGAATCTGGTATGCACTTTCTGTTTATATTGAGGAAATCTTTTTCTCAGATAATCGGTACCATGATCTGAACATGGATATATATTATCAATTTTTGAAAGAATTCCCTCTCTCATTGGTATATAATTCCCTTTATGTTCTTCTTCATAAAGATCATACCGATGTGCCCTGCTTACAATCTTACTGTTCAATTTCCATTTCTTTTTTAATAACATTGCCACATATGGCTGATATTCAAAACGATATGAATAAAATATTGACTCTTTATTCACATGTCCTTTCATTTTTTTATCTATTAAATCTGCTTCATAATGAGAACGACTGAAATAAACAAACATGTTTACAAAATTTCGCACAGATAATCTACGTGATTTCACCAGGCGTGCAAATTCTTTATATAAATTAATATCTGTCAGAGTCCTGAAACTATATAATAAATAGGTTTTATTTGACGCTTTCATAATTGGAATTACTTTCACATTGTTTCCAACAGTTCTTTTTCTTTTTAAGTGTTCTTTTCTAATCTGTAATGCAAAAATATATACTTCATCAAAGTCATCATAATATTTTACTTCTGTTTCCAAATAAGGCTCCCAATCTCCATAAGGAAAGGAATTTGTAAGCAAATACAGCGTTTTCATTAATCTTCCTCTTCTATCTTTTCTTAAAATCGTATACAGCTGGCCATTTATAATTTTTATAAACAGCCAGCTATACTGCAGTTCTCCTATTTGAGTTTTATTTCAATATTACTCATGATTTTATTGATTTTTGCTCTACACTCATCCAATGTAGATCCTTTTACAATAATCTGGCCAATACAATCTGCTGAAAATACAAATTTTCGAATCTGATCTCCTGTTTTTTTAAAGAATGTTATTTCCAGAATATCTTCATCCATTTCTCCGGTATATTTGATATCTTCTAGGGTTCCACTTTCTTCTGTTGAAAGAATCATTCGTGCCAGTCCTGCCGTTGTTTTGGAATTTCTCTTTCCCCAATACTCCAACGGATTTTCTCCAACAGCCATTGCAGCAATCATTTTGTAATATTCAATTCCAAAGTTAATCTCAACCAGTTCAGGAAGACAGTTTGCACCTACACGGCCTGTAAGCTCAATTACATAAACCTTATTGTCTCTCAAAATCAAGTCTACGTTTACTGCACAATTATTCAATCCTAAAGCTTTGATTGCATTTTTTACAGCTTCTTCCGTCTGTTTGTGGATGTTCTCATCGCAATCCAACGGAACATAATGTCCTACAGGTACTGCAGTATGACTCATATATGTTTCATCGCCATGCGGCATTACAAAAAGGACTTCATTATTATAGACAAATGCCTGTGCGCCAAATTCCCAGCCTTCAATAAATTCCTCAACAATACAATAACTTCTTTTCGTTAATTTCATTGCTGCATGAAATCCGTCATAGGCATCTTTTTCTGTTTTTGCTATGTAAATTCCATTGCTTCCCTGTAAATCCGTTGCTTTAATGATCACCGGCAATTTAATTTTATCCAATGCATTTTTTAATTCCTCTTCATTGGAAATTTCAAAATACTGTGCTGTACTTACACCGTATTCCATAAATGCTTTTTTCATTTTTGACTTATCATTACACATGATGGCTGCTTTTTCCGGAAGTCCTGTTAATCCTAAAGAATCACAGGTTTTTCCAAGAGCTGAAATCCCTGTATCCAGACAGCAAGTAGCCACTCCGTCCAATTTAAGCTTCGCTGCTTTTTTAGCAACCTCATCAGGATTTGCGATATTCATAAAGCACACTTCATCTGCCAGAGGAATTCCTGGAGGATTATTATCAGGCATGGTTCCTGCAATTGTTGTAATTCCCATCTCTTTTGCTGCTTTATATAGTCCGATCTGTCCTCTTCCAGCACCTAATACTAAAAGTCTTTTTCCTTCAACACCCATTTTTTCTTCTCCCTTCTAATTTGTATAAACATTTTTTCTGCATACTACAGTTTCAATTGTTTTAAAGAAAATCTTCAAATCTCCCAGAAATGTTACTTTTTGTGCATATTTTGCATCCAAAGCCAGTTTGTCCTCCTGCGAAATATTATTTCGATAATAGGCCTGTGTATACCCTGTAATGCCTGGTTTTACTTTTAAACGATCTTTTCTTTTCTGGTCATACTCAGACAATGGTCTGTCTGTTGTTACTGGCCTTGGTCCGATCCAGCTCATGTCTCCTTTCAGAATATTAAATACCTGCGGTAGCTCATCAACTGAAATTTTTCTCATCAGCTTTCCGATTTTTGTTACTCTTGGATCATCTGCACTGTTAAAAGTTGAATTATCCTTATTTCTAATATCTGGCGCATTTACCTTCATGGAACGAAGCTTATACATATTAAAGATTGTCCCGTCTTTTCCCCTTCTCTTTGCCAGATAAAAAATTGTTCCTCTGTCCTCCAGCCAGATCAGTGCCCCAAAAATAATACAGACTACTAATACGATTGGCAGTGCAATGACTGCAAATATAACATCCAAACATCTTTTTATGTATCTTTCATACATGAATTTATACTTCCCTTACTCCATTTCAATTTCTATTAAATCCAGCGCTTTTTCACATATTTCTACAGCCTCTTCAGCTGTATCTGCCTGAGCGATTACAAAGCCGCTGCGATCTCCACTACTTTTTATGCCATTCATTTTTTCCCCGATTCCATGTACAACATAAATCTGTTTTACGCCTGGAATCTTTCTGGCTTCTTCAAGTCCCCTGATATCTTTAATGAAACCTTGCTCAACTCTAAAATATCTTATAGCAGATGCTTTATGAAATTTAGGCTCTAAATCTGCAGTTTCACCAAGTGCAATTCGTATACAACTTTCAACCATATCTACACCTGTGGAAAGAGGTGTGAGATAAGTCGTAATATTATCTCCTCCCAGCCGTGCTCCAAGCTCTACAACTTTAGGTCCATCCTTCGTTATTTTGATTTCTGTATGGGATGGTCCATTTGAAATACCAATTGCATGATTCGCTGCAATAGCCACTTTCGCTATCTGCTTCTTTATTTCTTCTGTATGACCTGATGGCTGTGAATGTCCCATTTCCACAAAATATGGTGCATCTGTTGTCAGCTTATCTGTAATCTGAATAACATGGCATACACCGTTGACACTTAAAGTTTCTACACTTACCTCTGGCCCTTCCATATACTCTTCAACCATGAGATCTCCGGATCTTGAAGATTCCTTACTGTAGTTATAAGCCTTTTCCACAGTTTCACTGTTATAATCTTTAAGCAGATCAATCCCCCTGCTTCCCGAATTATCTGCCGGTTTTATAATACATCGATAACCTGCTTCTTTTATTTTTCCTACTGCTTCCAGATATTCTTCTTTTGTAGATACTTTGTAAAATACAGGAATTGGAACACCTGCTTTTTTCAGTGCATTCCTCATTTCCGCTTTATTTGTTGCCTTCACAGCTGTATCTGCACTGATTCCAATCAAATTCATTTCCTTTGCCACTGCCGCTACTGCTCTCATTGGCATATCTGTAGCAAGTGTCATGATTCCATCAATAGAATGTCTTTTTGCAGCTTTCACTATCTCAGGTATATCAATCGTGCTTATGATTTCTTTTTCGATTCCTTCTGTCTGAAAGCTTACTGCGTCCGGATTCATATCGACAACTACAACTTCCAGTCCCATTTCCTTTGCCTTTTTTATTGCTGGAAGCTGTAGTATACTTGCTCCCAAAATCATGATCTTTTTCATTTAATATATTCCTTCACAACCCCACAAAACATCTCAATCACATACTCCACTTCCTCATCCGTCAACTTCGTATGCAGCGGCAATGTGATCTCATTTTCAAATCGCTTATAAGCATTCGGGTAATCCTTGATATCAAATCCCATATTTTTATAAGCAGTCATCATTGGCAGTGGTTTGTAATGTACGTTGCAGGCAACACCTTTTTCTGCCATTTTGACGATGATCTCGTGTCTCTGTTCCAGAGTGATTCCCGGGATTCTGGTGATGTACAGATGTCCGGAGGACTGATGCTCATCGGTGTAATGATCCAGTGCTCCGATGCCAAGTGGCTTAAATGCAGCATCATATTTACCAATAATTTCTTTTCTTCTTGCAAGCAAGCCTTTATATCGTTTCATCTGCGCCAGGCCGATTCCGGCAACTACATCGGTCATATTGCATTTAAACCAAGGTCCGATGATGTCATACTCCCAGGCGCCAAGCTGTGTTTTGGCAAGGGCATCCTTTGACTGACCATGAAGTGATAACAACTGATACTGATGATAGATTTCTTCATTATCAATTCCTTCGATATCTCTCCATGCCACAGCGCCGCCTTCTGCTGTTGTAAAGTTTTTCACTGCATGGAAACTGAAGTTTGAAAAATCTGCAATGCTGCCCACTGGTTTTCCATGCCAGGTCGCACCAAATGCATGGGCTGCATCTGCCATTACGATAACTCTTCCGATTGCTTCCTGAAGCTTATTGACTGGATGGAAAAGCTTCTTTTTCTCTTCTACGATAGAGAAGATCCTGTCATAGTCGCATGGCACTCCGCCAAGATCCACCGGAATGATCACTTTTGTTTTTTCTGTAATAGCTTCTGCCAGTTTGTCATAATCCATTTCCAGAGAATCTTCCTGTGTATCAATAAGAACCAGCTTTGCCCCGACATGACACACCACCGATGCACTTGCGGTATAGGTATAAGCGCAAGTGATCACTTCATCGCCTTCGTGGATTCCCAGAAGACGAAGTGTCATTTCCGCACATGCAGTCTGCGAATTCAGGCATACAGCTCTATTGGTGCCGCATAAATCCGCAACTTCTCTTTCCAGTTCTTTTGTTTTCGGTCCTGTTGTGATCCATCCGGATCTTAAAGCTTCTGCTACCTGTTCGATTTCTGTCTCTGTAATATCTGGCGGTGAAAATGGGATTTTCATTATTTCAACACTCCTTCGTTTTCGTATATATGTAAATTATTGACCAGTTATCAATTCTTCTCCGCAGCCACAGCCGCCTCACTCATCAGCTCCTCATACACCTTCTTATGCAGCTTCAGGTCGGAATCCGCAGAGTGATAGGTCGGTACGATCGCGGCTACGATGTCCCGGATCTTTTCGCTGTTGGCGTAGCCGTATGCTGCCAGGACTTCCAGCTGTTTGAAGAATTCCTGTACGTCCATTTCGATGGGTTTGCCGATGTGGATGAGGTCGTTTGGAGTTTTCTCCATGCCTTCCTCGGCCATCAGCTTTTCTTCGTAGAGCTTTTCGCCTGGTCGGAGGCCAGTGTAGGTGACTTTGATGTCTACGTCCGGTGTGTAGCCGGAAAGCTTGATCAGGTTTCGGGCAAGGGTGTCGATCTTTACCGGGGCTCCCATGTCCAGGACAAAGATCTCGCCGCCTTTGGCGTAGGTTCCTGCCTGGAGGACAAGGCTTACGGCCTCCGGGATGGTCATAAAGTAGCGGATGATGTCCGGATGTGTGACGGTGACAGGGCCGCCTTTTTCGATCTGGCGCTTGAACAGCGGGATCACGCTTCCGTTGCTGCCGAGAACGTTTCCGAATCGTACAGCTACGAATTCTGTGCCGGTTCCTGCTTTCGATGTATGGTTTTCACTTACATATGCCTGGCCTTCGTTGTCGTGAAGTGCATCCAGGTTTTCTTTTCTGTGTCCGCCAAGTCGTGGCAGCCAGTCGGTGTGTCCATTGTGGCTGACCATGTTCATGCTCTGGACTACCATTTCGCAGAGTCGTTTGCTGGCGCCCATGATGTTGGTCGGGTTTACAGCCTTGTCGGTACTGATCAGCACAAATCGCTGGCAGCCGTTCATCATTGCCGCATATGCAGTCTTATAGGTTCCTACCACATTGTTCTTGATTGCCTCACAGGGGCTGTTCTCCATCAGCGGTACGTGCTTATGTGCGGCTGCATGATATACGATCTCCGGCTTATAGGTTTCAAATACCCAGTTGATCCTTTTGCTGTCACGGACGGAGCCGATCAGTACCTTCAGGTTCAGGTTCGGATAACTGGCCTTCAGCTCCTGCTCAATGTCGTAAGCGTTATTTTCATAAATATCGAAGATCACCAGAAGCTCCGGCTCATGACCTGCGATCTGACGGCAAAGCTCGCTTCCGATGGAACCGCCGCCTCCTGTTACCAGGATCCTTTTGCCCTTCAGATACTGAAAGATCTCTGACATGTTGACTTTGATGGTGTCTCGTCCGAGAAGATCCTCCACTGCTACTTTTTTCATCTTGCTCAGGGATACTTCTCCGTTTACAAGCTGATATACACCAGGAAGTTGCTTCAGCTCGCAGCCGGTTTCCTTGCAAATGTTCAGGATATCCCGCTTCTGATGCGGTGTTGCCGTCGGGATCGCAAGAAGGATCTGATTGATATGATACTTGTCCACATTGAGAAAAATATCGTCTCTTCCGCCTACCACCGGAACGCCTTCCATGTATCTTCCCCATTTATTCGGATTGTCATCGATCAGGCAGCGTACTCTGGAATTGGTTTCCTTTGCATTCTGAAGCTCCCGGACAATGGTCCTTCCCGCTTCTCCTGCACCGATGATCATCACGTTTTTGCTCCGCTCCTCACGCTCGCTCTTTTCTCTGCGGTTCCGCTCAAGAAGTACAAAACGATAGGAGAAACGTACGCCTACAGTCAGAAAAAACTGCAGCATGATACCGATCAGATAATAGGAAGCCGGCATCCGTTCCCAGAAGATCGTGATACCCACAATATGCAGAACGCCTGTGATCACAGTTGCTACCGTGATCTTGATCAGCTCATGGAAGCTTGCGAAACGCCATACACTGTTATACAGATGCATGCATCCGAACACTGCCAGGATGATAATGGTATAGATTGGTGCAAAACTCCTCCATGCGGCAAAATAGTCTGTGGGGATCGAGGAATACCGAAAATCGAATCTCACCAGCAGCGCCATAAAATAAGAAAAATTAACAGCTATCATGTCATAGATGATCAGATATATCGCAATTACTTTCCAATGTTCTAACTTCTTCATACTTCCTCCGGTCTGTCTTACTGTTTCTGCATAATCCCTGATGTATTCTTCCTGCTCTTTGTCTTCTGTCTGCTTTTCCCTGGGACTTTGTTTTGCCAGTGCCAGAAGCAGGACCGAGAACGCAAGAAGTACTACGATCAGCATGATCAATAAAATCTGCATTTTTTACTTCCTCTTTTATATTTATAACTTATCTAATTTATTTTTATCCCCGAACTGCGTCTCCGCAGCCCGGGTCATTATATTCGAATCTCAATATGTATGGATCATTTGGCGCCGCTTCCGCGGAAAACGACCATAACTGTCTTAACCAGGATCTCTATATCCAGCTTCAGACACCATTCGGCAATATACTTTGTGTCAAGCTCTACGACTTCCTCGAAATCCGTAATATCACTTCGACCGCTTACCTGCCACATACCGGTAAGTCCCGGCTTGATGGCCAGACGTTTGCGATGGTGAAGCTCATACTTCTCCCACTCATCCATTGTCGGCGGTCTGGTTCCTACAAGACTCATATCTCCTTTCAGAATATTCCAGAACTGTGGAAATTCATCCAGGGATGTCTTTCGGATAAAATGTCCTACTCCTTTGATGATTCGTGGATCATCATCCATTTTGAACATCATTCCATCTTTTATGTTATTCTGTTTCATCAGTTCTTTTTTGCGTTCTTCTGCATCCATATACATGGAGCGGAATTTATAGATCTTGAACGGACGACCGTTCTTTCCCATGCGGACCTGTGAGAAAAATGCAGGACCCGGAGATTTGATCTTGATGGCCGGAACCAGAAAGATCGCTGCGATTCCTGTAAAAAGACAACCTACCAGACCGCCTGCGATATCCATAGCTCGTTTCACAAACATCTGGCGCGGTGTCACAATGTGGATACTGCTGGAAAGCACAGTGTATCCGCCAAGCTCCTCCACCACCTGGTTCTTGCCAAGAGATTTCATAGTTGCCAGTCTCATATGGATGACAACTCCCATTGCAGAGCAATCCTTGATCATCTGCTCCGGGATCGGGATTTCCTTAGGCACTGCAAAAAATACTTCATCGATCCAGTTCTTATGGATATAGGAGATCATATCCTCACTCCCGGCTACTACCGGTACTCCACAGACGGATGCACCCTTCTTGTCACAATCCATAAAGACGATTCCTGCCAGATGATAGGTTCCGTAATTATTCTTGCGGATGGTTTCCACCACATTGTCTGCATTTTCACTGACTGTAACGATCAGCAGGGATCGCTTCTCGCTTTCTTCGTATCTGTGATCCTTCAGGAATTTCTTCAGTGCCTGTCTGCCGCAGTAGCTGAAGCAGGTATAAAGCACATAGGTGATCAGCAGGATCATTCTGGAATAATTGTTTCCAATTCTTAAAAGAAACATATATGCCAGGACCAGAAGGCAGACCAGTGTACACTGTTCAAAGGTTTTCTTCAGTTCCACCAGCATTCCTCTTCGCAGAACTCCGCTGAAGCTTTCATTAAAAAATGTGACCATCAGCTGGATAAGAAACATCACCACTGCCACATTTCGATACAGCTCCGTCTCGTATGGCTGATCGATCCCGTTTCGGATCCAATATGCAAGTACAAACGCAAGCTGCAGACACAACATATCGCAAATCGTAAAATCTGCATGTTTTACCCAGCTGCTGTTTTCTTTTTGATACATATTCTTTTCTACGCCTTCCCTCGCTTACATTTTTTGTTACTTTTATCCCCTCTCCGGTATCTCAGGCACCTGGAGAGGGGATGATATTTATTTCACTACAATGGTAAGTACGGCTCCGTTGGAGCTGTTTCCACTGTTGTCTACTACATAATATGTAAGCTCGTAAGTTCCCGGTGCAGCTGTATTTACATCACCGGTGATCTGGATCCTTTTGAAAAGATCACTGGTTGACTCTGTATCATCCTGGATATCCTTTACATAGCTTAATTTATCCAGCGTAGTTCCTACCGGTACCTCTACGTAATAGGTAGTCAGATACATCTTCGGATCCTGCGGAGAAAGCTGCTCGATCTTGTCTTCCTGTGTCTTCTGCGCCTGTTCCTCCGGAGTCAGTTCTCCTTCTGCGGAATCTCCGCTTTCAGCATATGTGCTGTCTGCTTCTGTCCCATCCTGCATATCTGTCTCTTCTGCAGGCTCTGTGGTGTCTGTGGAATCTCCGTCCTCTGTGAGACCGTCATTATCGATCAGTCCCAGCTGCGGATTTTCGGCACTGCCGTCCTGAGCTTCCATGGTAAATTCTTTTTTTGTTACATTGTTGTTTTTGTCCTTTGCAACAAAGATAACAGAAACCTGTTTTCCGTCAGTCTTCGGATATATGGTTTCTACAGTAAGAGACTCTGTAACATCTCCATCTCTGTCATCCTGTGCCTTTACATCCTTCAGAAGATCCTCTTCTGTCATATCGGATGTATAATTCGTATCTTTTCCCTCTTCAAATGTGATCTTCGGTCCTTCATTATCCTCGGAGCTCTTCATGTATACTACACCGACTCCCATACCAAGGCAGATGACCACTAATAAAAACACAAAAAATTTCTTCATATTTTTGCTGCTCCCGGCCTTTCCCAACACTTTGATCCGTTGTTGTTATTTTTATGCGTGACGTTTCTTTTTCTTTTTGGATTTCTTGCCCATTTTGGAAGAGTATGGGATTGTACCAAGTACGCTTAATCCAAGATATTTCTCTACGTCTTCCGGTGTCTTTACAGTATCGTTTGTCAGATATACGATGAGCACAACGGCTGCTGCCAGAAGGATACCCAGAAGTCCGCCGATCACACCGTTTTTCGGTACGCTTGGGCTTGATGGCTCATCCGGGATGTTTGCTGTCTCTACCACATTTACTGCCTTGATATCCATAACCTGCTGGATATGCTTGGAAGCAATATCTCTTACTGCGTTTGCGATCTCTGCCGCTGTATAAGGA